>JAOUFA010000469.1 GCA_029858545.1 Betaproteobacteria bacterium | reverse complement strand
GCCGCCGCGGCGGCCGACGAGCGGATCGAACCCGCCTCGCTCACCAAGCTGATGACCGCCTACGTCGTATTCGCCGCGTTGCGCGACGGAGCGCTCGCGCTCACCCAGACGGTGCGCGTCTCGGAACCCATGAAGGACGCTCCCGGCTCGCGCATGTTCATTCAGCCGGGCCTGGCGGTGACGGTCGACGAACTCCTGCGCGGCCTCATCGTCCAATCGGGCAACGACGCGGGTCTCGCGCTGGTCGAGGCGGTGGCCGGCGCCGAGGCGGCCTTCGTCGAGCGGATGAACCGCACCGCGGCGCGGCTCGGCATGACCCGGACGCGCTTCGAAAATGCGAGCGGCCTGCCCGATGCGCAGCACTACAGCACCGCGCGCGACCTCTACCTTCTCACCGCGGCGCTGATCGGTGATTTTCCCGCGCAGTACGAACGCTACTTCGCGCAGAAGGAGTTCCGCTACAACGATATCACCCAGCCGAATCGCAACCGCCTGCTGTGGGTCGACCCGAGCGTCGACGGCGTGAAGACCGGCTACACCGAGGGCGCGGGCTACTGCCTGATCGCCTCGTCGAAGCGCGGCGAGCGGCGCCTGGTCTCGGTGCTGCTCGGCGCGAGCTCGGAGGGCGCGCGCGCGCGCGAATCGCAGAAACTGCTCAACTGGGGCTTTCAGCACTTCGACGACGTGAAGCTCTTCGCCGACGGCGAGGCGGCCAAGGCGATCGAGGTGTGGAAGGGCGCGGCGGCGCGCGTCAACGCGGGTTTTCGCGGCGCACTGGTGGTGAGCGTCCCCAAGGGCGAGGCCGCGCGGCTCGCCGCCGAACTCGTTTCGGATTCGGCGCTGCTCGCGCCGGTCGCGCAGGGGCAGCGCGTCGGCACGCTGCGCCTCACGCTGGCGGGCGAGCCCTTCGCCGAGTATCCGCTCGTCGCGCTCGAGGCGGTGGCGGTGGCGGGAATATTCGGCCGCGCCTGGGATACACTTCGATTGTGGCTGAGATAGCGCGGGCAACGGGGAGCGACATGATTTTTCTCAATGGCCGGTTCATGCCGATCGACGAGGCGATGGTTCCGGTGCTCGACCGGGGATTCATCTTCGGCGACGGCGTGTACGAAATGGTCCCGGTGTACTCGCGCGTGGCGTTTCGCCTCGGCGAGCATCTGCTGCGCCTGGAGAACAGCCTCGCCGCGGTCGGCATCCGCAATCCGTACAGCCGCGCACGCTGGCGCGAGATCATCGACACGCTGATCGGCAGGCAATCGTTCGACGACCAGGGCGTGTACCTGCAGATCACGCGCGGCGTCGCCAAGCGCGACCACGCGTTCCCGAAGGACATCGCCCCGACGGTGTTCATGATGTCGAACCCGCTCGTCGGACCGTCGCGCGAGCTGATCGAAAACGGCGCGGCGGCGCTGAGCGCGCAGGACAACCGCTGGCTGCGCTGCGACATCAAGTCGATTTCGCTGATCGGCAACTGCCTGCTGCGCCAGCTCTCGGCCGAGCAGGGCATGGCCGAAACGATCCTGTTGCGCGACGGCCTGCTCACCGAGGCCTCGGCCTCGAACGTGTTCACCGTCTGGGGCGGGGTGATCCGGACCCCGCCCAAGTCGAACCTGATCCTGCCGGGCATCACCTACGACGTGATCGTCGAGCTCGCGCGCGCGAACGGCATGCCGATCGAAATGCGCGCGATTCCCGAGGGCGAGCTGCGCGGCGCCGACGAGATCTGGGTCACCTCGTCGTCGAAGGAGGTGCTCGCGATCGTCACGCTCGACGGCCGGCGCGTCGGCGAGGGCAAACCCGGGCCGGTATTCCGCCGCATGCACCGCCTGTACCAGGAGTTCAAGGCGAAGGTGATGCGAAGCGGCGGCGAAGCGTCGCGCGCCGCCTGAGCAGGCCGTGGACCCGCGCGCACCGGACGGCGGAGACGAGGGCAGGCAGGCGATCGACTCGCTGCTCGCCTTTCCGTGCGCGTTCCCGATCAAGGTGATGGGCCGCAAGCACGCCGGCTTCGCGCAGGAGGTCCTCGAGATCGTGCTGCGCCACGCGCCCGACTTCCGCGCGGAGACGATGGAAATGCGCGCGAGCCGCCAGGGCACCTACCTCAGCCTCACCGTGACGATCAACGCCGTCTCGCGCGAGCAGCTCGACGACCTCTATCGCGAGCTGTGCGACCACCCCGGCGTGAGCATGGCGCTGTGATGGCCGAAGTCATCGACCGGGTCCGCATCGTGAGGCACGGGCGCGTCGAGTACGCGGCCGAACTCGAGGCGATGCGCGAATTCACCGCGCGGCGCGACGCGCACACGGTCGATGAATTGTGGCTCGCCGAGCACGCCCCGGTGTACACGCTCGGCCTGGGCGCCGACGCGGCGCACGGACCGCGCGGCGCGAGCGGCATTCCGGTGCTGCGCTGCGAGCGCGGCGGGCAGATCACCTACCATGGACCCGGACAGGTGCTGCTCTATACGCTCGTGGATCTTTCGCGCCGCGGCCTGAAGGTGAACGGCTTCGTGCGCCTGCTCGAACAGGCGGCGATCGACACGCTCGCCGCGCACGGCGTGCTGGGCGAACGCAGGTCGGGCGCGCCGGGGGTGTACGTCGCGGGGGCGAAGATCGCCGCGCTCGGCCTGCGCATCACGCGCGGGCGCGCCTTCCACGGCATGGCGTTCAACGTCGACATGGACCTCGCGCCGTTCGCGGCGATCGACCCCTGCGGCGAGGCCGGACTCGCGCTCACCCAGGCGCGCGAACTGGGCATCGGCGAGAGCATCGACGCGCTCGGCCTGCGCCTGGCGCGAACCCTCGCGGGACTGCTCGACGATGCGTGAACCCGGCGCCAAGGAAAAGGGCGGCGACAAGACCGCGCGCCATCTTGCAAAAAGCGCGATCAACATCGTGCCGCGCGCGCCGCTCGCCAAGCCGGCGTGGATCCGCGTGCGCGCCGCCGGCGAAGGCTCGCGCTTTCACGAGATCAAGTCGGT
>JAOUFA010000065.1 GCA_029858545.1 Betaproteobacteria bacterium | reverse complement strand
TGCGACTGGATGAAGATCGTGGCTTGGGTCGGATCGACTCCCGAAGCGAGCCAGTCGATCACCATGTCCCAGGCGCTCTTCTCCACCTGACCGGGGTTCTCGTATTCGGTGGTCAGCGCGTGCCAGTCGGCGACGAAGAACAAACAGGGATACTCGGCCTGCAAACGGGTCCAGTTGCGCAACACACCGTGGTAATGGCCCAGGTGCAGTGCGCCGGTGGGGCGCATACCGGAGAGAACGCGGGTTTCGAACATGTCATCGGTCCATCTGGATGGGTTTGGGCACGCTTGCCCGCGCGGCAAGGCTCTGGAAAGGGCGTGATTCTATCAAATGGCACCCGGCCCGGCCTCCTCAATGCCCAGTTTCTGCAAATTCCCGCGCCCTTTGCGCAGCACCACCGGCAGGTCGCCGGTGAGATCGATCACCGTGGTCGGCTCGACTCCGCAGGGTCCGGCATCGACGATCAGATCGAGCTGGCGTTCGAGCCGTTCACGCACCGCCGCTGCATCGGCCAGCGGTGCCGAGTCCCCGGCAGGTGTCAGCGTCGCAGAGAGCATCGGTTCGCCCAACTCGGCGAGCAGCGCCTGCAGCGCGGTATGCGCCGGAACCCGCACGCCGATCGTCTTTCGCTTGGGATGCATGGTACGGCGCGGCAACTCGCGCGTGGCGCGCAGGATGAACGTATAACTTCCCGGGGTGGCGGCCTTCAGCATCCGGTATTGGACGTTGTCGACAATCGCGTAGGTCGCGATCTCCGAGAGATCGCGGCACATCAGCGTCAACTGATGCTTGTCGTCGATCCCGCGCAAACGCCGCAGGCGCTCGAGTGCCGCGGCGTCGCCCAGATGACAGCCCAGCGCGTAGCACGAATCGGTGGGGAACGCGATCAGGCCTCCCCCGCGCACGATGTCGGCCGCCTTGCGGATGAGCCGCACCTGCGGATGGGTCGGGTGTATGGAGAAGAATTGCGCCAAGATTCGTCGTGCGTGCGGTCAGCCGTCACACCGCGGCCAATCCGCCCATACCACGCGCGCGCCGGCCTCGGGCGCCGGCAGACTGCCCAGTTCCGCGCCCTCCCCGGGCCCGTGAAAATCGGATCCCGCCGACACCCCGATGCCGAAATGCGCCGCCAACTCGCCAAACTCGCGGTACTGACCGCGCGAATGGCTGCTGCTCACTGACTCGATCGCCTCCCCGCCCGCTTCCCTGAATTCACCCACCAGTTCCTTCATCGCCTCGGCGCTCAGCGCATAGCGACCGGGATGCGCGATCACCGCCGTGCCGCCGGCCGAAACAATCCAATTGACGACATCCTCGAGCCCTGCCCAGCGATGCGGCACGTAGCCGGGCTTTCCGGGAACCAGATAGCGCTTGAATGCCTCGCGCGGCTCGCTCACCACGCCGATTTGCGCGAGATAGCGCGCGAAGTGGGTGCGGCCGATCATCGCGGGATTCCCGGCGTGGCGTATCGCCCCCTCGAATACGTCTTCGATTCCTGCTGCGGCGAGTTCCTGGCTCATTGCGCGCGCGCGCTGCACGCGTCCGCTGCGCACCGATTCCAGACCCGCGACGAGCCCGGCGTTCGCCGGATCGATGCGCAGGCCAAGGACATGCACCGTCGCGCCACGCCAAGTGACCGAGATCTCGACTCCGTCGATGAACGCGATGTTCGCGGCTTCGGCCGCGACACGCGCTGCCGCAAGTCCGCTCAAATCGTCATGGTCGGTCAGCGCGAGAACCTCGACGCCGTGCAACGCGGCGCGACGCACCACCTCGGCCGGCGCGAGCGCCCCGTCGGAGGCTGTCGAATGGCAGTGCAGATCGATAATCACGCAATTTGGAGGAAGAATTCTTCGATGAGGCGCGCCACTTCCTCTGGGCGGTCATGATGCAGCATATGCCCCGCCTGCGCCACCGTGACATAGTGCAGCCTGCGAAACGCCGCACGTCGCTCGGCATGCTGTGCCTCGCTCAGCCCAGCGCGCTTGAGGTAGTCGGATTCGCTCGCGTCGACCCACAGCACCGGCGCGGTCACCTCGCCCCAGCACGCGCGAGCCTCCTCGTAGCGGTAGAGCATCGGATTGACGATCTTGTGCGCCGGATCGCTTCGCAACACCACGCCGCCATCTTCGCTCGCGTAGCCCCAGTGGCGCGCGAGAAATTCCGCGCGCTCGCGGGTGAGACGTGGATTGCCCTTCTGCATACGGTCCGCGAGCGCGGAGAAATTGTCGTACGGCTTCAGCCTCGGGCGCTCGCGCAGTTCGTCTAGCCAGCGCGCGTAGCGACGCGGCGCCTGCACCGGGTCGCTCGGCGCCATGCCCAGACCATCGAGATTCACCAGCTTGGCGATACGCTGCGGCCGCACCCCGGCATAGATCGCCGCGACATTGCCGCCCAGGCTGTGGCCGACCAGATTCACCGGCGCATCGGCCTGGATACGGTCGAGCAGCGCGTCCAGATCGGCGATGTAATCGGTGAACCCGTAGCAGTCCGAGCGGCCCCAGTCGGTCAGGCCGTAACCGCGCCAGTCCGGGGCATACACGTCCCAGTCCTGCGCGAGTGCATCGACCATGAACTGGAACGAGGCCGACACATCCATCCAGCCGTGCAGCAATACCATGCGGCGCGCAGGATCCCCCTGCCAATGGCGCAGGTGATAGCGCAGGCCGCGTATGTCGAAGAATAGCGATTCGCTGGTTCGCATCATGCTATCCGCTGCTCCCCCTCACTCCGACCTCCGGCGTCCTTCCCGATACCAGATCCGCCACCATCCTCGCCGAACCGCAGGCGAGGGTCCAACCCAGGGTGCCGTGACCGGTATTCAGGAAGAGATTCTTCAGTCGCGTCCGACCGACGACCGGCACATTGTCCGGCGTCGCGGGCCGCAAGCCCGCCCAGTGAGTCACCGGCATGTCCCCCGCCAACGCCGGGAACAGCCTGCGTACGCGCTGCAGGATGGCCTCGCAGCGCAGCGTATTCACGGAGCAGTCGTAGTCGGTCAGCTCGGCGGTTCCCGCTGCGCGCAACTGGGCGCCCAGACGCGAGACGACAATCTTCGCCGCCTCGTCGGTGAGACTCACGCTCGGCGCCGCGGCCTGCAGCGAGGCCGGCAGATCGAGCGTGATCGAGTAGCCCTTCAAAGGATAGACCGGAATACGCAACCCGAGCGGCGCGAGAAGCAAGGGACTGTAGCTGCCGAGCGAAACGACATAGGCGTCGGCATTCCATTCCCGCTCGTCCGCGCGCAGGTGCGATACGCGATCACCCGCGGCGATCAGCGCCTCGATCTTCACGCCATAGTGAAACCGCACCCCGCGCGCCTCGGCGAGTCGCGCGAGCGACTGAGTGAAGAGATGCGCGTCACCCGACTCGTCCTTCGGCGCATAGGCCCCCCCGTAGATACGCAGCGGGGTGTTGTGCAGCGCCGGCTCGATCGCCAGACACTCGGTGGCGCTCTTCAGGTCACGCACGATGCCGATCCGGCGCATCGATTCGACGTGGCGCGCGAGCGCGTCGAAATCGCGCGCCTCGGTGCAGAACTCAAGAATGCCCCGTCCACTCCTGCGGTATTCGATCCCGGTCTGCTCGCGCAGGTGGTTGAGCGAATCGCGGCTGTACTCGGCCAGACCGGCAAGCTCGCGCGCGTGGCGCTCGAAGCGCCCCGGAAAACATTCCAGCAAGAATCGCAGTCCCCATTCCCACTGCGCGAGACTGGGGCGCGGCCGGAAGATCATCGGCGCGTCCTCTCGCCCGAGCCACTCGATCATCTTGGGCAGCACCGAGGGCTTGGCCCAGGGCTCGGCATGCCCTGCCGAAATCTGTCCGCCGTTGGCAAAGGATGTTTCCATTCCCGCCTCGGGCTGGCGATCGAACACCGTCACCGCATGACCCGCCTCGGCGAGATACCAGGCGCTCGTCACGCCGACGACGCCTGCGCCCAGCACCGCGACTTTCAATGCACACTCCAATTCACTTCGTATTGCAGGCTATGATAGCTGCGATTTCACATCAGGAAAGATCCGGTTCGATGCCCATCTATTCCCTCGGCGAGCGGCGCGTGCAGTTCCGCGGCGCCCACCACTACATCGCCCCCGGGGCGAGCGTCGCAGGATCCGTGATACTGGAAACCGACGTCAGCGTCTGGTTCAACGTCGCGATCCGAGCCGACAACGACCTGATCCACCTCGGCGAAGCAAGCAACATCCAGGACGGCGCGGTGCTGCACGTCGATCCCGACTACCCGATGACGCTCGGCCGACAGGTCACGGTTGGACACAAGGCGATGCTGCACGGTTGCACGATCGGCGACGGCGCCTTGATCGGCATCAACAGCGTGATCATGAACGGCGCGCGCATCGGCAGGGGCTCGCTCATCGGCGCCAACAGCCTGATCGCCGAAGGAAAGGAGATCCCGGAAGGCGTGCTGGTGCTCGGTTCGCCGGGCAAGGTCGTTCGCGATCTCAGACGGGAAGAGCGCGAATTCCTGCTCAAAATTGCGCACGGCTACGTCGAACGCTCGAAACTCTTCAAGACACAACTTCAGGAACAATCCATGCCGGACTCGGCGCGATGAGGGCTGCCGCAGCCGTCTGCCCAATCGCGCCGCCGTAAACCGGCGCCCGCGACGCGGGCGCCGGCTTCTCACTTGGGAGCCATGCGGATCGCCCCGTCGAGACGTATCACCTCCCCGTTAAGCATCTCGTTTTCGACAATGCTGCGCGCGAGCTGCGCATATTCCGACGCCCGCCCCAGGCGCTGCGGGAACGGCACCATCTTGCCAAGCGCCTCCTGCACCTCGGCGGGCATGCCGAGCAGCATCGGCGTCTCGAAGATTCCCGGCGCGATGGTCATCACGCGGATACCGCTCCTCGACAAATCGCGCGCGATCGGCAGCGTCATGCCGACGATGCCGCCCTTGGAAGCCGAGTAGGCCGCCTGTCCGATCTGCCCGTCGAAAGCCGCGACCGAGGCGGTGTTGATGATCACGCCGCGCTCGCCGGCAGCATTCGGTCCGGCCTTGGACATCGCCTCGGCAGCGAGACGGATCATGTTGAAGCTGCCGATCAAGTTGACGCTCACCACGCGCGAGAAGTTGGAGAGATTGTGCGGCCCTTCCTTGCCCACGGTCTTCTCGCCGATTGCGATGCCGGCGCAGTTGACGAGTACATGCAGACCGCCGAATTCCTTCAGCGCGAAATCGACCGCCGCCTTGCCGTCGGCCTCCGCCGCGACATCGGTCCGGATGAAGCGCACGTCGGCGCCCAGTTCCTTGGCGAGCTTCTCACCCGCCTCTTTTTGCATGTCGGCGATGACCGCCTTGCCGCCGTTTTGCACCGCCATGCGCACCGTCGCCGCGCCCAGGCCTGACGCGCCGCCCGTGACGAGGAATACCGCGTCCTTGATCTGCATTATGCCTCCGAGGTAATTGCCGCAAAGTGATGGCCGATGTTAAGGCCGAATATTTCCTCCGGCAACCGGCGGGATCAACGAAAGGAGAACTTGCCGCGATCCATGGCCCGCGTCGTGCAAGCGATCTGGAATGAGTCCAATCCGGGAACGCGACCCTGCAACATACTGCCTGACCCGCATCGAAACCTCACGGCGCATGGCGTGCAGCCTTTATAATTTTTGTTTTCCGTCGCTCGCAACTTTCCACTTCCCCATGCTCAAGCTCGGTTTCGCCTTCGACGACCTCTATCACCGCGCCGGGCTGCTGCGACTGGACGGGGCTTTCCTCAAGTTTCTCGACGAACTCGATCCTGCGCTGAGCACCCGGCTGCTCGTCGCGCGAAACGATCCTGACGGCCTCGCCGCGGCTGCCGAATCCGAGCTGCTTATCGCGCTTGCGCCCCAGCTCGACGATTTTCTCGCCCACCTGTTCGGCATCGAAAACGCATGGCAGGCGCTCGCTGCCCGGCACCACCACCTCGCGCCACTCTACTCAGTGAAGCGTTTGTTCGTACAGCGTCGCGCGCTCAACAGGGTCAAGCCCGAGGACCTCGAGGCGCTCGATCCAACGCAGGCCGCTCAACAGTTGCGAGCCCTGTTCGGCGCCGCGGGCAACGATGATTTTGAACTGGCGTTCGCGCAGGCGGTAACCGACTGGCAGAAGGACGAAGCCGCGCATGGCGAGAAGCTCGAACTCGCCGCCCGCTACGCCGCTTGGGCTGCCGGCACGCCCGATGGCAGGGCAAAGCACGGTACCGGCATTCTTTTCAAGGCACCGCGCAAGCTCGACTTCATGCGACTGGTGCCGCTGCGCACCGATACTTCGGCGGGTTACGCCTTGCACAGCCTGCACGGCGGGCACCTGCGCCGGCGCGAGGGCTTCAAGCTGACCGATCCCGGGACCGACCTGGTTGGCGCGCTCGACCAGGCGAACTACTGCATCTGGTGCCACGAACAGGGTAAGGATTCCTGCTCCAAGGGGCTGAGGGAAAAGGCGCCCCGAGGGAACGACGGCGCCGCGCCGGCGGTCGGGTACAAGAAGACCGTTTTCGGCGTGCCGCTCGCCGGCTGCCCGCTCGAGGAGAAGATTTCCGAATTCCACCTGGTGAAGACGCGCGGCCAGCCGCTCGCGGCGCTCGCGATCATCGCCATCGACAATCCGCTCGCCGCCGGCACCGGACACCGCATCTGCAACGACTGCATGAAGTCCTGCATCTATCAGAAGCAGGATCCGGTCGACATTCCGCAGGCGGAGACGCGCAGCCTGAAGGATGTGCTCGAACTTCCCTGGGGATTCGAGATCTACTCGCTGCTCACGCGCTGGAACCCGCTGAACATCCGCCGCCCCGTTCCGAAGGCCCCGACCGGCAAGCGCGTGCTGGTGGTCGGTCTCGGCCCCGCCGGCTACAGCAGCGCGCATCACCTGATGAACGACGGCCACCTCGTGGTCGGCATCGACGGACTCAAGATCGAGCCGCTCGACTCGGCGATCTCGGGCATCGACCCGCTCGGCCGGCGCACGCCCTTTCGCCCGATCCGCGACCTCGCCGAATTATACGAATCACTCGATGAGCGCGTGATGGCGGGCTTCGGCGGCGTCGCCGAATACGGCATTACGGTGCGCTGGGACAAGAACTTCCTCAAGATGATCCGCCTGCTGCTGGAACGGCGCGCCGAATTCGCGATGTTCGGCGGCGTGCGTTTCGGCGGCACGCTCACCGCGCAGGACGCTTTCGCGGCGCCCGAACAAGGCGGGCTGGGGTTCGACCACATCGTGCTCGCGGCCGGCGCCGGGCGCCCCACACTGCTCGAGATCCCCAATGGACTCGCGCGAGGGGTGCGCGCGGCCTCCGACTTCCTGATGGCGCTGCAGTTGACCGGCGCGGCGCGCAGGGATTCGATCGCCAATCTACAGATCCGCCTGCCGGTGGTGGTGATCGGCGGCGGACTGACCGCGATCGATACCGCGACCGAGTCGCTCGCCTACTACGTGGTGCAGGTCGAAAAGTTTCTTGTCCGCTACGAGAGGCTCTGCGCAGAGCGTGGCGAAGCGGCGGTGCGTGCGGTGTGGGGCGCGGAAGACCGCAGCATCGCCGACGAATTCATCGCCCACGCGCGCGCGATCCGCGCCGAGCGCGCGCGCGCCGCCGCCGAAAAGCGTGAAGCCCGCTTGATCGAACTGCTGCAATCCTGGGGCGGCGTGACGGTCGCCTATCGCCGACGCCTGGTCGATTCGCCCTCGTACACCCTCAATCACGAGGAGATCGAAAAGGCGCTCGAGGAAGGCATCCGCTTCGCCGAAGGCATCACGCCGACGCGCGTCGAACTCGATGAATTCGGTCACGCGCGCGCGGTCAGGTTCAAGGCCGGCGAGGCCGAAGTCGAACTCCCGGCGCGTTCGCTCCTGGTCGCCGCGGGCACGCAACCCAATACCGTGCTCGCACGCGAGGACGCTGAGCACTTCAAGCTCGACGGCAAGTACTTCGCCGCCTGCGACAGCGAGGGAAACGCGCTCAAGCCCGAACGCTCGAGTGCCAAGCCGCGCCATCCCGATATCCTGATGTGGCGCAATCCCGACGGACGCTTCGTCAGTTTCTTCGGCGACCTTCACCCGTCGTTCTTCGGCAACGTGGTGAAGGCGATGGGCAGCGCCAAGCAAGGCTACCCCGTGGTGAGCCGGATGCTCGAACGCGTACCACCCGCCTCGCCGCTCGACGACGCCGCTTTCCTCGCGCGGCTCAACAGCGAACTGCGCCCGGTGGTGCACGAGGTCAGGCGCCTCACGCCGACGATCCTTGAAGTCGTGCTGCGTGCGCCGCGCGCCGCGCGGCGCTTCGAACCGGGACAGTTCTATCGCCTGCAGAACTTCGAGACCCTCGCCACCCGCATCGACGGCACGACGCTTGCAATGGAAGGCCTCGCGCTCACCGGTGCCTGGGTGGATAAGGACCGCGGCCTGCTCTCGACGATCATTCTCGAAATGGGCGGCTCGTCGGACCTCTGCGCCCATCTCAAGCCCGGCGAGCCGGTGATCCTGATGGGGCCGACCGGCACGCCGACCGAGATCGCCTCAGGCGAAACGGTGCTCCTCGCAGGCGGCGGCCTCGGCAATGCGGTGCTTTTCTCCATCGGCCAGGCGCTCCGCGCGGCTGGCTCGAAAGTTCTCTATTTCGCCGGCTACCGCAGGGCGATCGATCGCTACAAGATCGACGAAATCGAAAAGGCCGCCGACACAGTGGTCTGGTGCACCGACGAAGGCCCCGCGTTCACACCGAGCCGTGCGCAGGACCGCTCGTTCGTCGGCAACATCGTCGCCGCGATGCAGGCCTATGCGTCGGGCCAGCTCGGCGCGCAGGCGATTCCCTTTTCCGCCTGCGAGCGCATCGTCGCGATCGGCTCGGACCGCATGATGGCCGCAGTGGGACGCGCGCGCCACGAGATCCTTGCGCCGTATATGCACCCCACTCATCAGGCGATCGGCTCGATCAACTCGCCGATGCAATGCATGATGAAGGAGATTTGCGCGCAATGCCTCCAACCGCACGTCGATCCGAACACCGGCGAGCGCTCCTACGTATTCTCCTGCTTCAACCAGGACCAGCCGCTCGACGAGGTGGACTTTGCGGCGCTCAACCAGCGCCTGAGGCAGAACGGGGTGCACGAGAAGCTGACGGCGTTGTGGATCGATCGGTGTCTGAAATTGCTGAAGCTGAGGGCGGAGCGGGTGGCCTAGCGCGCTCCGCAGCTTCTTAACCGGTTTGGATTTTCATCGATCTCCGGCTTGAGTTGAGCGGTATTGAATTTTTCCGATCTCCGGCTTTTGCATGGTTGCGCTTTATGCAACCGTGCAAAAGGCGGAGACTCTGAGGGCGCCAAAACCCTTTACGAAATGACCGAACCCGCGAATTTGGATTCCCTCAGGGTCTCCCGATTTTGTACGGTTGCAAGGAGCGCAACCGTACAAAATCGGGAGATCGGAGAAATTCAAAACCGGGTCGGCGCACAGGCCGCACCGTCCGACTTCGCCCTCCCCCGCCCAATGCGCTACCATTCCCGTCTCGCTTCCCCCACCGAAGTCGGAGCCTTGGCATGACCTCGAAGTCCGCAGTCGCCGCCTTTTGCCTCGCCGCCGCGCTCGCCTCGAGCGGCGCCGTGCAGGCGCAGACCATCAAGCTCGGCGAGTTGAACAGCTACAAGGTGTTCACCGCCTTTCTCGAACCTTATAAGAAGGGCATGGAGCTCGCTCTCGAGGAGGTCAATGCCGCGGGCGGGATCAACGGCCGCAAGCTGGAACTCGTGATCCGTGACGACAACGGCAACCCCGGCGACGCGGTGCGTGCCGCCGAGGAACTGATCGTGCGCGAGAAGGTGAGCCTGCTGATGGGCACCTTCGCCTCGCATGTCGGCCTCGCGGTGAGCAACCTTGCCGCGCAAAGAAAGATCGTGTTCCTCGCCTCCGAACCGCTCACCGACAAGATCGTCTGGGAGAACGGCAACCGCTACACCTTCAGGCTGCGACCCTCGACTTATATGCAGGTGGCGATGCTGGTGCCCGAAGCGGCCAGGCTGAAGAAGAAGCGCTGGGCGATCGTCTATCCGAACTACGAGTACGGCCAGTCGGCGATGGCGTCGTTCAAGAAACTGCTCGCCAGGGCGCAACCCGAGGTCGAGTTCGTGATCGAGCAGGCACCGCCGCTTGGCAAGATCGACGCAGGAGCGGTCGCACAGGCGATTGCCGAGGCGAAGCCCGACGCGATCTTCAGCGCGCTGTTCGCCGCCGACCTGCAGAAGTTCGTGCGCGAGGGAAACCTGCGCGGCCTGTTCAAGGGCCGCGAGGTGTTCAACCTGCTCGGCGGCGAGCCCGAATATCTCGATCCGCTCAAGGACGAAACTCCGAGTGGCTGGTGGGTCACGGGTTATCCCTGGTCGGAGATCGCCACCACCGCGCACCGAAAGTTTCTCGACGCCTATCGCAAGCGCTGGAACGACAGTCCACGCCTGGGCTCGGTGGTCGGCTACACCGCCGTGCACAGCGCGGCGAGCGCGCTGCGCAAGGCCGGCTCGACCGACAGCGAGCAGTTGATCGCCGCGCTGAAGGGCCTGCGCGTCGACACGCCGTTCGGGCCGATTGTCTACCGCGCACTCGACCATCAATCGACGATGGGTGCCTATGTCGGCCGGCTCGCGCTGAAGGACGGGCAGGGCCGCATGGTCGACTGGCGTTACGCCGACGGCGCGCAGTTCCTGCCCACCGACGACGAGGTGCGCGCGCTGCGCAAGGACTAGGTTGCTCGGGCGGCACCTTGGCAGCCCGCCGCGCAAACCCCGGCGGGCTTTTTGTCTTATTCTGAGCCCACAATGACCGCCGGCGCACTCCTGGTTCAGCTGCTCAACGGCCTCGCGAGCGCCTCGTCGCTGTTTCTCGTCGCCTCGGGCCTGTCGCTGATCTTCGGCGTCACGCGCATCGTCAATTTCGCGCACGGCTCGCTCTACATGCTGGGCATGTATGTCGCGCTATGGTGGCAGGGAACGCTGGGCGCGGGCGCACTGGGTTTCTGGGGCGGGGCACTGCTCGCCGGACTCAGCGTCGCGTTACTCGGAATCCTTATCGAAGGCTTGGTCCTGAGGCGCCTCTACGCTGCGCCCGAGTTGCTGCAGTTGCTCGCCAGCTTCGCGCTGCTGCTGGTGATCAAGGACTTCGCGCTCTGGGCCTGGGGTCCCGAGGATCTGCTCGGCCCGCGCGCCCCGGGCCTTGCTGGCTCCGTCGCGATCGCCGGGCGCAGCGTTCCCGAGTACGACCTGTTCCTGATTGCGCTCGGACCAGTGGTCCTCGCGGCGCTGCACCTGCTCTTGCGCCACACGCGCTGGGGCATTCTGGTACGCGCGGCTACCGAGGACCGGGAGATGGCTGCGGCACTGGGCGTCAACCAGCGGATTCTCTTCACTGCGGTGTTCGCGCTCGGCGCGCTGCTCGCGGGTCTGGGCGGCGCGCTGGCGATTCCGCGCGAGCCGGCCAATCTGGGGGTCGATCTCGCGGTGATCGTCGATGCCTTCGTGGTGGTGGTGGTGGGCGGCCTGGGCTCGATCGGGGGTGCCTTCCTTGCCGCGCTGCTGGTAGGCGTGGTGAAGGCACTGTGCATCTCGGTCGGCGACGTCGCGATCGCCGGAAGCGTGCTGTCGCTCTCGAAGCTCACGCTGGTGATCGAATTTGTCATTATGGCGGTCGTGCTGGTGCTGCGTCCCTGGGGGCTGCGCGGTCGCATACCGGTGCTGGCGCGCGGGCCCGCCGAGGTGGCGCCGCTGCTGCACCTGCCCTCGCGCGCGGCGCTGGGCGCGCTCGTCCTTCTCGGCGTCGGCCTCGCTCTGCTGCCGCTCGCAACGCAGGGTTATGCGCTGGTGCTGCTCACCGACCTGCTCACCTTCGCCCTATTCGCGGCCAGCCTGCATTTTCTGATGGGGCCGGGAGGCATCACTTCGTTCGGCCACGCCGCCTACTTCGGCCTCGGCAGCTACGGCGCGGGACTGCTGGTGCTCAAGGCGGGCCTGCCGATGGAACTTGCGTTCGTGCTCGCGCCCTGCGCCGCCGCACTGGCCGCCTTCGCCTTCGGTTCGATCGGCCTGCGACGCTCAGGCGTCTATCTCGCGATGCTCACCCTCGCATTCGCGCAAATCGTCTGGTCGATCGCGTTTCAATGGGACAGCTTCACCGGCGGCTCGAACGGCCTGATCGGCATCTGGCCCGCGCGCTGGCTCGCGAGCAAGACCGCCTGGTACCTTCTGACGCTGGCCTGGTGCGCGATCGGGGTGGCCCTGTTGTGGCGCATGATCTTCTCGCCCTTCGGTTTCGCGTTACGCGCGGGACGCGACTCGCCGCTGCGCGCCGACGCGATCGGCATCGACGTGCGGCGCAATCAGCAGGCAGCCTTCGTCGCCGCGGGTTTCACCGCCGGGCTCGCCGGCGCGCTGTACGTGTTCTCGAAGGGGTCCACTTCGCCCGAGACGCTGGCGATTCCGCGCTCGGTCGATGCGCTGGTGATGGTGCTGCTCGGCGGGGTGCAGACTTTGAGCGGCCCG
>JAOUFA010000468.1 GCA_029858545.1 Betaproteobacteria bacterium | reverse complement strand
ATCGATCACGGCAAGTCGACGCTTGCCGATCGTTTCATCGAACTGTGCGGCGGGTTGTCGGAGCGCGAGATGGGCCAGCAGGTGCTCGACTCGATGGACCTTGAACGCGAACGCGGAATTACCATCAAGGCGCAAACCGCGGCGTTGCGCTATCAGGCAAACGATGGTGAGGTCTACCTCCTCAACATGATCGATACTCCCGGGCATGTGGATTTTTCCTACGAAGTGAGCCGCTCGCTCGCTGCATGCGAGGGCGCGATCTTGGTAGTCGACGCCTCGCAAGGCGTTGAAGCCCAAACAGTCGCCAACTGCTATACGGCGATCGAACAGGGGGTCGAAGTAATTCCCGTGCTGAACAAGATCGATTTGCCGTCGGCCGATCCGGACAAGGCGATCCAGGAAATCGAGGATGTGATCGGCATCAATGCCCGCGACGCGATTCACGCCAGCGCGAAGACCGGGGAGAAGGTTCGCGATATCCTGGAAGCGGTGATCGCACGGGTGCCGGCTCCCAAGGGCGATCCCGCTGCGCCGCTGAAGGCGCTCGTGATCGATTCATGGTTCGACAACTACGTCGGCGTGGTAATGCTCGTGCGCGTGATGGACGGCACGCTGAAGCCGAAGGATCAGGTGCTTCTGATGAGCACCGGTGCTTCCTACCTATGCGAGCAGACCGGTGTCTTTACTCCCAAGAGTAGCGTCCGCGACAACCTGTCCGCCGGCGAAGTGGGTTATGTCGTAGCGGGAATCAAGGAGCTCCGCGCTGCAAAGGTGGGCGATACGCTCACTCGCGCCCAAAAGCCCGCGACGCAACCTCTCGCGGGTTTCAAGGATGTCAAGCCGCAGGTCTTTGCCGGCCTCTATCCGGTGGAGGCCAATCAATACGAAGCGCTTCGTGACGCGCTGGAAAAGCTGCACCTCAATGATGCCTCGCTGCACTACGAACCCGAGGTGTCACAGGCGCTCGGCTTTGGATTCCGCTGCGGCTTTCTTGGCTTGCTGCACATGGATATTGTCCAGGAACGGCTCGAGCGCGAGTACGGCATGAACCTCATCACCACCGCACCCTCGGTGGTCTACGAAGTCATGATGCGTGATGGCACCGCGGAGCAGATGTCGAATCCGGCCAGGCTGCCGGATCCATCGAAGATCGAAGAAATTCGCGAACCGGTTATCGCGACCACGATATTCGTGCCGCAGGAGTATGTCGGAGCAGTAATGACGCTGTGCACGCAAAAGCGCGGCACACAGACCAATTTGCACTACTCTGCACGCCATGTGGTGCTGTCCTACGACCTGCCGCTCAACGAGGTGGTGCTCGATTTCTTCGATCGGCTCAAGTCGCTGACGCGCGGTTACGGTTCGCTTGACTATGACTTCAAGGAGTATCGCGCGGCCGATATGGTTCGCCTCGATATCCTCGTCAACGGAGAGCGGGTGGACGCCTTATCGAGTATGGTGCATCGCGCGAGTGCGCAGTTCCGTGGCCGGGATCTCGTTGCGCGGCTGCGCGCACTGATTCCGCGCCAGATGTTCGACATCGCGATTCAGGCCGCAGTCGGCGCGCAAGTCATCGCGCGCGAAAATGTCAAGGCGTTGCGGAAGAACGTGATCGCGAAATGCTATGGCGGGGACATTACGCGCAAGCGCAAGCTGCTGGAAAAGCAAAAGGAAGGCAAGAAGCGCATGAAACAGGTCGGCTCCGTGGAGATTCCGCAGGAGGCGTTTCTCGCGGTGCTGCAGATGGGGGAGAAATAGCACTGTGACTTTCGCGCTCTTTCTGTTCTTGTTGCTGGTGATTACCGGTGCCGTATGGGCTCTCGATGTCGCCTGGTTTCGCAAGTCGCGTTCCAAGGAAGCTGCGCAGCCCTGGTGGGTGGAGTATTCGGTCAGCTTTTTTCCCGTGATCCTGATCGTCTTTGTGCTGCGTTCGTTTCTGGTCGAGCCGTTCAAGATCCCGTCGGGCTCGATGATTCCGACCCTGCTGGTCGGCGATTTCATCCTGGTGAATAAATTCGCCTATGGCGTGCGGCTGCCGATCGTGAACAAGAAGGTTGTCGAGCTTGGCGCGCCGCAGCGTGGGGACGTCATGGTGTTCCGCTATCCCATGGATCCTTCGCTCGACTACATCAAGCGCGTGGTGGGTCTGCCTGGAGACCGAATCGAATATCTGAGCAAACGCCTTACGATAAACGGCAGCCCCGCCCCCCTGACACAGATGGAGGATTTCCTGTCGCGCGAGCGGATGCAATACTCACAGAGATTCCTGGAGAAACTGGGCGGCGTGGAACACCAGATACTGGTCGAGGAGCAAATGCCGGCCTACGTCGCGCAGAGGTATCCGTTCCCGTATTCCGAGAATTGTCATTACAATAGCAGCGGTTTTAGCTGCACTGTGCCGGCGGGGCACTATTTCATGATGGGGGACAATCGTGACAGTTCGAGCGACAGCCGGGTGTGGGGCTTTGTTCCCGACGAGAACATCGTCGGGAAGGCTTTCTTCGTTTGGCTCAATCTGAGCGAATTCGGACGTTTCGGCTCTTTCAAGTAACCTCGCAATCGAGGAGGCAGCATGTACAGGAAGCAACAAGGCGTCTCACTCAGCGGTCTGCTGATCGGGGTCTTCGTCGTGGTCGTTCTCGCGCTGATGGCCATGAAGATCGTGCCTGCCTACCTGGAGTACGCCACCGCGAAGAAGGCAATCTACTCGATCGCCAGCGGCGGTGCGACCTCGGTCGCCGATATCCGAAAATCGTTCGAGTCTTACGCGACCATCGACGACATTTCGGCGGTCAGTGCCAACGACTTGGTCATCACCAAGGATGGCGGACAGGTGGTGATTTCATTTTCCTACCGCAAGGAAGTGCCGCTCGCCGCCAACGTCGGGCTGTACTTCAACTTTGTGGCGAGTAGCAAGGGTCTTGAGCAATAAGAAGTCCTCGTTGCGGCTTGCGCCCTTCGAGAAGAAGATCCGCTATAGTTTTGGCCACGCG
>JAOUFA010000467.1 GCA_029858545.1 Betaproteobacteria bacterium | reverse complement strand
ACGTCCGAATCGCTGATGCGCGTCAGAAACGGGAGACTGAGCGAACCCAGAAAGCGCTCCAAAGGTTCGTAGACCGGCATCGAGCTGCGCACCCGATTGGCGATCACGGCAAGTTTGATATTTCTGCTTCTGATGCGGCCCGCGAGCAGCAACTCCTTCACGAAGTTGGCTGTGGCATGGATGTCGATCGACGAGGGTGCAACTGGAATGATGATGAAATCGGTTCGACGCACCATCTCCTGCAGCAGCAGCCCGGACGCGCCGGCCGGGGCATCGATGATCAAGATCTGCGTGTCGGCCGGAACATGCATCTCGACGCTTCGAATTCGACTGCCCCGCTGGGGAGCCGCGTTAGCGCCATGCACCTTGGGAAAGAGGGGGCCGCGCTGCCGCACCCAGTTCATGCTCGACCCCTGCGGGTCGTAGTCCATGATCGCCGTTGGAACCTTGTTCAAGGCGTAGTAGCTGGCAAGATTGGTGGTAATCGTCGTCTTGCCTGAGCCGCCTTTTGAATTAATCACCAATACGGTGCTCATCCTCATAAGCGGCCTCCTTGGCGGGATCTCCCTATCGCGATCCGTAATTGTAAGACTAAGCAAAATATTTGCGCAGACTAATGAAGCAGTTCACGCCCACCGCCAAATTTCCCCTGAGGGCCCGCATGCGGAGAGCGAAATTGTCGGGCGCGCCCGCCACCACGCATGCTGCGCTGCGGTAGCGGCCCCGGCAGGGGGAATCCTCGCCCGTTCAGAGAAAGAGATGTATCACGCCGTCCAGTCCCGCGTGATCGATCGTGTGCGTGGCGTGCTCGCGAACCGCGGACTTGGCTCGGTACGCCACTGAAACCCCCGCGACGGCAAGCATGGGAATGTCATTCGCCCCATCGCCAATGGCGAGTGTCCGCTCGCAGCCCACGCCAATTTCCTGCGCCATCGCGCTCAGCTTGGCAGCCTTGGCGCGGCCATCTACGATATTCCCCAGCACGCGCCCCGTCAGGCGCCCACCAACGATTTCCAGCTCGTTCGACAGACAGCGATCGAGGCCGAGTTGCTCCGTAAGCCGCGAAGCAAAGAAACTAAACCCCCCCGAAACCAGCAGCGTCCTGATTCCCCGCGACTGGCAAGCGTCAACCAGTCTCTCCGCCCCGGGAGACAGACGCACGCGTTCCGTGTAGAGACGATCGAGCGCACTCTGCTCAAGTCCCGCGAGCAAGCTTACTCGTCGGCGTAGCGATTCCGCGTAATCGATCTCGCCCTGCATCGCCTGTGCCGTAATCGCGGCAATTTCTTCCTTGATGCCAAGCAGTCCGCCCATCTCATCGATGCTCTCCACCGTGATGAGCGTCGAATCCATGTCCATCGCGATCAGTCGCAGGTCTTCGAGCCGCCGCTCGTCCGGAACCCAGGCCCAATCGAGACCCCGCTCGGCGCAGAACCCCTCGATCGGAGCCTCCGTCACCCCGGTGAAGCGCCATGCGGTGGTTCCCAGGGTGACGATATGGTTTGCCCCCGCCAACGCGGCGACCTGGGTCACTTCATCGCGGCTGAGGGGGCCGCCTTGCAAGATGAGATTCAACCCCATGCGATCGACCTCATGAGGCAAGCTTCCCGAAAAGGTCGCGCACCGCCTGTACCCTCTCCTGCCATGCTGGCAGTTTCATCTCGACGCGCAGGCGGTCCGGTCCCGACATGCGCGCGCCCTTGCGTCCGCGTATGAACTCGATGATCTTGCGCCCGTCGATTGGCGGCTGCTTGATGAACTGGAGTTGTACCGCCTCGTGCGTCGCGTCCACGCGCGACACGCCGAGCGGCAGCGCCGCGATACGCAGCCGATGGCATTCGAGCAGCGCGCGCGTCGCCTCCGGCAACTCCCCAAAACGATCCGCGAGTTCTTCACGCAGAGAATCCAGCCCCTCCTCGGCGCTGCAATCGGCAAGGCGCTTGTACAGGGCCAGCCGTTCATGCACGTCGCTGCAATAGCTGGCGGGCAGGAGCGCCGGGGTATGCAAATTGACCTCTGCCGAGACATCGACCGGCTGTTCGATTTCCGGTGCACGTCCGGCCTTGAGCGCGCGTACCGCGCGCTCAAGCATTTGCGTATAGAGAGAGAATCCGATCTCCTGGATTTCGCCGGATTGTGACTCACCCAGAATCTCGCCCGCGCCGCGGATCTCCAGGTCGTGCATCGCGAGATAAAACCCCGAGCCCAGTTCCTCCATCGTCTGGATAGCATCCAGACGCTTCTTCGCCGCCGCCCCCAGCGCCTCGGTGGGATCCGCGCCACTCACATCCGCCGCAGGCGTAAGAAGATAGGCATAGGCCTGATGGTGCGAGCGGCCGACACGCCCGCGCAACTGGTGCAGTTGCGCGAGCCCGAAGCGGTCGGCGCGGTGAATGATGATGGTGTTCGCACTCGGAATATCGAGTCCGGTCTCAATGATCGTCGAGCAGAGCAGGACATTCGAACGCTGTGCGGTGAAGTCGCGCATCACGCGCTCGAGTTCGCGTTCTGGCATCTGTCCGTGCGCGAGTCCGATGCGCGCCTCGGGCAGCAGCCGCGCAAGCCGTTCGCGCATGCGCTCCATGGAATCGACCTCGTTGTAGAGGAAATACACCTGTCCACCACGCTTCAATTCGCGCAGCACCGCCTCGCGAATCAGACCCTCGGACCAAGCCGCGACAAAGGTCTTGATCGCCAACCGTCTTTGCGGCGCGGTGGCAATCACCGAAAAATCCCGCACCCCTTCCAGCGACAGCGCGAGCGTGCGAGGAATCGGCGTTGCGGTAAGCGTCAGCACGTCGACCTCCGCGCGCAAGTGTTTGAGTGCCTCCTTCTGGCGCACGCCAAAGCGGTGCTCCTCGTCGATGATCACCAGCCCCAAGCGGGCGAATTTCACTTCCTTGCCGAACAATTTGTGGGTACCGATCACGATGTCGATCTCGCCTGCCGCGAGCCGGGCAAGCACTTCAGATGCCTGTTTGGCAGTCCTGAACCG
>JAOUFA010000466.1 GCA_029858545.1 Betaproteobacteria bacterium | reverse complement strand
TCCATGACCCATCGTCTGTGCACCGCGCCGATGATGGACTGGACCGACCGGCACTGCCGCGTGTTCCTGCGCCACTGCGCGCCGCACGCGCGCCTGTACACCGAGATGGTCGGCACCGGCGCGCTGCTGCACGGCGACGCCGCGCGGCACCTCGAATTCGATGCGCGTGAACATCCTGTCGCGATCCAGCTCGGCGGCAGCGAGCCCGACGACCTCGCCGCCTGCGCGCGCATGGCCGAGCGGCGCGGCTACGACGAGGTCAACCTCAATGTCGGCTGTCCGAGCGAGCGCGTGCAGCGCGGTGCCTTCGGCGCCTGTTTGATGGCCGAGCCGCGCCTGGTCGCCGACTGCGTGCGCGCAATGCGCGCGGCGGTGACGATCCCGGTCTCGGTGAAACATCGCGTCGGCATCGATCGCGTCGAGTCGTACGAGTTCGTGCGCGACTTCGTCGGTACCGTCGCCGAGGCAGGCTGCGGCATCTTTATCGTCCACGCGCGCAATGCCTGGCTGCAGGGCCTGTCGCCGAAGGAGAACCGCGAAATTCCGCCGCTGCGCTACGAGTTCGTCCACCGCCTCAAGCGCGAATTCCCGGCGCTCACGGTGGTGTTGAACGGCGGGCTCGTGGACCGGCGCGGCATCGAAACCCAGGTCGCGCAGGTCGACGGGGTGATGCTCGGGCGCGCCGCCTATCACGATCCCTGGTTGCTCGCCGCGGTCGATGCGCAACTGTTCGGCGAAGCGCCGCTCGCGCGCCGCCGCGAGGAGGTCGTGCGCTCGATGTTCGCCTATGCCGTGACCGAGACCGCGCGCGGCACGCCGCTGCGCCAGATCACGCGCCACCTGCTGGGGCTCTACCACGCGATGCCGCGTGCCCGGCTCTGGCGCCGCATGCTGTCCGATGCCGCGCAGCTTGCCCGCGACGACCCGCGTCTGCTGCTCGAAGCGCTTGACGCGGTCGAAGGCCGCGCGGCGCGCGCGGCCTAGAAGTCCTAGGGAATGCAGTCCTCCGGCAGCGGCCCGGAGGTCGTCGAGCCGACGACCAGCGGCACCCCCAGCCGCGAAGCCGGCGGCGGCGTGGACACCGTGATCCCCAGGGTCGGCGGCACGATACGCGGCAGCGTCTGCGCGTTGGGCACAAAGCCGAAACTTCCCTGACCGACCACGGTCTGCCCGCCCCGATTGGTGACATCGATCGCTCCCTGCGCGACATCCACATGCAGTCCGTCCGCCAGCCCCTGCCTGGCGTTGTTCAGCACCCCGCCGCAGTCGGCCTGGCAGAGCAACGCGCCATAGTGCGTGCCGCGGATGCCGATCGTCGCCACCACGGTCTTCAAGGCGTAGCTGTTCGGCCGACGCTTGCCCAACAACCCGGTGATCGAGCGCAGCCCCCCCTTGATCAGATTCATCACGAAATTGTCGCCCTCCGGGGCGTTCGGGTCGAACCGGTAGGCCTCGATACGCAGCTGCGTGTTCGGGCGCAGCGTCACCTCGCCGCCGTCGGTGAACTTGACGCGGGCATAGGTCCCCGAACCGGTGGTGAGCAACTCCCCCTGCTCGACCCGGCTCTTGATCCCCAGCACCCGCGGCGCACCGCTCGGCTTGCTCGCCATCAGCGCGCCGCTCACCTGCGTCACCTCGCCCGCGCCCTGCGCGCAGACGAGGCCGCTCAGAAGCGCCAGCAGCGCGCCGGCCAGCGCCGCACTACTTGCAGGTCGGCAGCTTCTTGTTCCTGTTATCGCTCGCATCGTCACCACCGTTCGTGTCGGAGCCTTGTGGCTCGTTGGAGACATTCGACGTACCCGTTCCGTTGCTCGCCGCCATGACGATCGCCTGCGCGACGCTCGGGTCGCTCGCGGTCGGAGTCCTCACCGCGAAGTTCACTCCGCTCCCGCCCCAGGCCCCGACATCCGTGACCGTCGGCGAAAGCAATGGATCGCTCGCCAGTTCTATACAACCCGCGCAAGTGAGTGCGGCGACCTGCACCGA
This sequence comes from Betaproteobacteria bacterium, assembly GCA_029858545.1. Taxonomy (GTDB): domain Bacteria; phylum Pseudomonadota; class Gammaproteobacteria; order Burkholderiales; family SG8-39; genus JAOUFA01. The sequence goes on along the minus strand of JAOUFA010000466.1, from coordinate 1,017 downwards.
GCCCGCCGCGGTCAGCACCGCGCCGGCGGGCGCGGTGCCCGCGGCGGATGCCAGACTGAGGTTGCCGCCCGCATTCAGCGTCAGGTTGCCGCTTGTCGCGCTGATACCGGCATACGCATTCGCCCCGCTGCCGCCGGTCAGGCTCACGTTCCCGGCGCTGACGTCGACCGCGCCGCCCAACAGGGTCGCCGAGGCGTTGGCAGCGCTGCCGCCCGCCAGAGTCAGATTGCCGGTTGCGATCAGCGTGAGCGTCGTCGGATCGATGCTCGCCGACGCGGCGCCGGCCAGCACATCGACCGTGGTCGCGTTGATCGTCATCGTTCCCAGCGCGCCGAGCTTTGCCGCGCCCGTGGCGCCGTTCAGCTCGAGCAGCGCGGTATTGACCGACAGATTGCCGTTCGCATTCACCTGGCTCGCCGCCGTGCCGCTCGAACTGAGCAGCAGCCACGCGCCGCCGAGCGATACGTTGCCGCCGCTCACGCTGCTGCCGTCGATCCACAGCCGACCCGTTGTGGTATCGAGCGCCAGATTTCCCGCAGCCGACAGATTCGAATTCCTGATCGTCAGGTCGCCCGGACTCGTGAGCGAGAGATTATTGAACGCACCGCCGATCGTTCCCGTGCCGGAGGGGTTGTTCAACTGGTAGCTCGCGACCGCCAGATCTCCGCCCGAACCGGTAAGCACGCCGCCCGTTTGTGCAAGCGTGGCGAAACTCGCGGCGCCGAAGATGTTCAGCGATCCGCCACCCAGCACGCCGGTGCCGGTGAAGCTCGCGTTGTTCAGATTCGCGGTGCCGCCCGAGATGCCGAATACCCCGCCCCCCGTCAACGAGCCGATGCCATAGCTTCCCGCGGCGAGATCGAGCCCGGCTCCGGCGCCGATGTTGTAGGCCCCCCCCCCGAGACCGCCGTCGCCGCCGTCGAGAACCAGCGCCTGCGCGGTGAGGTTGACCGTTCCGGCGTTACCGAAGGGCGCGCCGGCGGGCGCATTGAACGTGCCGCCGTTCAGATTGAGCGT
>JAOUFA010000465.1 GCA_029858545.1 Betaproteobacteria bacterium | reverse complement strand
GCGGCAGCCGCCTCGCGCGGAGCCTCGGCGACGCGACGCGCGGAGCGCGCCGTGCCGGGTGCCAGCGCTGCTTCCGCTTCAACTGGCGATTCTCGTGCAGCCGTACGCCGACTTCCCGCTCTTGCACCGCCCCGCCTCGCGGCAGGAGCAGGGGGTGGGCGCGCTGCAACCTGGGTCGATGCCGACGCGGCAGCCACGTTGCGCGCTGCATCGGGCGCGGGATTGACCTCGGCGACGGCCGCCGCCGCAGCCGGCGGCTGCGCCGCGGCAGCCCGCAACTCGCTGCGAGGTGGCGGCGGATTCGGATTCACCAGCGGCGCGGGCATCCTCAGTTGAAGCCAGAAATACACCATCGCCCCCACCGTAAACAAGCCCAGCAGTCCAAGCGTAATGCGAAACGGCAGGTGCGGGTCGGGCTCCCTGTAGGCCAGTTTCGTCTCGAAGACCTGGTGCGCCGCCGCGCGCGAAGCGCGTGGCGGCGGCGCGCTCGTTTGCCTCGCGGGCGACTCCTCGCGCGGGCTGGAACGGCGCTGCCCGGCCGGTTGCGCGCTTTGCTCGATCAGGTCGTCCTGCAGGATCTCCATCGGCCTGGAGATGTCCGGCAGTTCGTCGCGCGTTCTCACTCGCGGCCCGTCCAGGCCCGCGTCGCCGCGCGCCGGCTCCTGCGCTGCCTCGCCTTGCGCATCCTGCCTGGCCTGCTCGGCCTTCTTGAGCGCATCGAGCAGCAGGCTCACGGCGCCCCCTGCTGATCGCGCGGCGCGTCCTTGCCGGGGGAGCCGGCCGCGGGTTCGTCGGCGGGCTTGGCGCGCAGGTCGCGGCGCCGCAGATCGGGCTTGAGAAAGAAATCGTCCTTGGGAGCGAGCCCGCGAAAACGTGCGAAATCGCCGTCGAGACTTGCCTCGACGATCACCGTCGGGCGCAGGAAGATCACCAGTTCGATCTTGCGCGTGACATCGCGCCGATGCTTGAACAGCTCGCCGAGCAGCGGAATACTGGAAAGACCGGGTACCCCATCCTCGACATTGCTCACCTCGTCCTGCATCAGGCCGCCGAGCACCGCCGTCTGCCCGCTCTGGATGCGCAGGATCGACTCGAACTCGCGCGTTTCGAACTCGGGGATGAGGTTCTGTATCGCGCCGAGCGCGGGATTCGGGTCGGCGACATCGCGCAGTTTTCTGCGGATCGTCGGCCGCACGTTGAGTACCACCGAATCGCCTTCGCCGATTTGCGGCAACACCCCCATCATGAAACCCGCAGCGGCGATATTCGGAGTGGTGGTGAACGCCGGCGCCACGGTGACGTTCCCGCCGCCGCCCGGCGAGGTGACGCTGACCTGCTGCGGCGTAATCGTGAAATAGACCAGGTCGCGCGTCACGCGCAACAGCGCCGTCTGGTTGTTGAGTACGCTCAGCTTTGGCGAGGACAGCACCCGCACCGTGCCGAAAGACTCGAGCAGCTGGACCGCCGAGGCCACGTTGGAGGCGGTGTTCGAATAGCCGACGACAAAGTTGCCCGTACCGACACCGGCCGGCGTATTCGCCGTCGACTGTGAAAAGTCGAACCCGGTGCCGCCGGTGCCGAACCCGGCGCTGCCGGTCGCCGAGGCGCCGCTGCGCATGCGCCGCCAGTCGATGCCGCGCTGATATTCATCGTTGAGGGCCACCTCCGCGACCGTCACTTCGATCAGCACCTGTTGCTTGACCCGCGCCATCACCTGATCGAGGAATTCCTGCACATGTTCGTGCTGTCGCGTGGTCGCACGCACATACAGCGTTCCGCTCTCGCGGTTCGCGATGACATGCGCCGCCTCGCGGAAACGGGTCGGCTGGACCGCGGTTTCCTCGGTTTCCGCGCGCGACAGTTGCTCGTTCTGCATTAGCCCCGGTTGCGACTGCGACGAAATTCTCGTCCTCCTCGCGACCTGCCGCCCCCCCACCGCCTCCAAGGCCTCGGGAGGCAGAATCCGGTCGGTTTCCTGCAAGATTTCCTTGACGTTCTCGACGATCGTCTCCCACAGGCGGTTGGTCGACTTGATCTCGACTCTTGCGGTCGAACCCGTCGTTCCGGTCGCGCCGGTCGTCGTCGCTGCCGCTGCTCCGCCCGCGGAGAACTGCGTCGAAAGATTCGAATTCATCTCGACGCGCCGTTCCGCGCTCACATAATCCACCCGGTAGGCGCGCAGATGCGGCGTATCGCGCGTCACCACCAGCGTGTCGCCGATCATTTCATGCCGCATGTCGACCTGCCGCGCGATGCGCGCGAGCAACTGCGGCAGCGTCTGCTCGACCGCGTTGAGCGTGACCGTGCCCGACACCTCGGGATGAATATCGACATTCAGCTTGGCATTGCGTGCGAGCGCGAACAGCAGGTCATGCACCGCGACGTTGTGCACCACCACGCTGTAGGTCTCGGCGCGCGCAACGACCGCGGGCTTGGGCAGCGCGGGAACGCGCTGCGCGGGCGCCGGAATCGCGCCCGCCGCAGCGGGTTCTCCGGAGCGCAGGTGCGTGGCGGCGGGCTTGAGCGGCGCCTGGCCGCAGCCGGCCAGCAGCATCACCAGCGCGAGGAGACACGGCAGCGCGGTCGGTGAAAGAAGCGGCGGAACCGCCGCCATCGCGGGCGCGACAACCGCGCGGGGTGCTGGCGTGGAAGACGTGGCACTGTCTCTTTTCAAGATGACAATCCCCTTTGTTTTTAGCATACCACGCAGCCGCGCGTGGCGCCTCCCGCCGCCTCAGATCGGCGTGCGCAAGTTGGCAAAACTGCGCAGCTGCGGGCCGGATGCGCGGCGATACCTGGGAGGCAATTGCTGCTCGGCCTGCACGGCCTGTGCGCGGTTGTTGTAGGCACCGTAGGCGACACGCACCAGCCAGCGCTTACCCGTCGCGACCGGAATGACCAGCATGTCGGCGGGATTCATCCAGCCGGCATTGCGCGCAAGAAAGCCCTCGATGCGCGCCGGATCGCTGCGCTCGGTGAAGAACAGTTCGATGCTGAGGCTTTCGTCGGGCTCGCGCT
>JAOUFA010000464.1 GCA_029858545.1 Betaproteobacteria bacterium | reverse complement strand
CGATCGTCGCCGCAAACGGATGGTCCTGAATAAAGCGCACGCAGGCGCTCTCGGCGGCGGGCTCGGGATCCTTCACGAGCCGCACGTCCTCGTCGACGTACCAGGCGATACCCCAGCCATCCTTGTTCGCACCGCCCAGACCGCCGCGGCGCGAGAAGGCCTCGAGCGAGAAGCGCAGGTTCGCCGGGTCGCGGCTCGACATCGCAAAAAGCTCGCACATCGCATTGACCTCGCTTACGCCTCAGACGCCCGGGTTGCCGGCGCGCGCCGCCGCGGACGGTGACGGCGACGCCGGTGAGCCACAGCGGCAGTTCGACGGTCACGGTGTGCGAGTCACGATCGGTGGCGGGTAAGCGGGCGATTCTACCCGGCGCAATGCTTCGCGCACGCGTCAATCGTCAAAACGGGTCGATCGCCGGGGCGCCCGGCACCGATCCGGGCTCAGCGCGCGAGCGCGGCGGAGATCGCGCGCTGCGCCTCCTCCTGGATGCGCCGCAGGTGCTCGGGACCGACGAAGCTCTCGGCATAGAGCTTGTAGACGTCCTCGGTACCCGAAGGGCGCACCGCAAACCAGCCGTTGTCGCTCACCACCTTGATGCCCCCGAACGCGGCGTTGTTTCCCGGCGCGGCGTCGAGCACCGCGCGCACCGCGTCGCCGGCGAGCAGGGCCATGTCCAGATCGCGGCCGGTGAGACGTTGCAGCGCCTCCTTCTGCGCGCGCGTCGCCGGGGCATCGCTGCGCGCGTAGCAGGGCTCGCCCAGTTCGCGCACCAGGTTGCGGTACAACTCGTCGGGGGCGCGTCCGGTCTTCGCGGTCATCTCCGCGGCAAGCAGGCCGAGAATGATGCCGTCCTTGTCGGTGGTCCACACCCGAGCGTCGCGGCGCAGGAAGCTGGCGCCGGCGCTCTCCTCGCCCGCGAACCCCAGCGCGCCTTCGCGCAGTCCTTCGACGAACCACTTGAACCCCACCGGTGTCTCGACGAGCGGCCGGCCGAGGCGCGCGGCGACCCGATCGATCAGCGCGCTGCTCACCAGCGTCTTGCCGATACCCGCCGTGCCCGGCCAGTCGGGCCGGTGCGTGAAGAGGTAGTCGATCGCGACCGCCAGATAGGCGTTCGGCGGCATCAATCCCCCCTTGGGCGTGACGATGCCGTGCCGGTCGACGTCGGTGTCGTTGGCGAAGGCGATGTCGTACCGGTCCTTGATCGCGACCAGCCCGGCCATCGCGTAGGGCGACGAGCAGTCCATGCGGATGCGCCCGTCCCAGTCCGCGCTCATGAAACGAAACGCCGCATCGGGGCTCGCGTTGGCGACGCTGAGATCGAGGCCGTAGCGCGCCGCGAGCGGCGCCCAGTAGCCGAGCGCCGCGCCGCCCAGCGCGTCGACGCCGATGCGCAACCCCGCGGCGCGGATCGCCTCGAGGTCGATGACCGCGGGCAGGTCGTCGAGATACCGTGAGAGGTAGTCGTGGCGATGCGCGCGCGAATCGGCGAGCGCGCGCGCGTAGGCGACGCGCGGCACGCGCTTGAGTCCACCGCGGAGGATCTCGTTCGCGCGGCGCTCGATCCAGCGCGTGACGTCCGATTCGGCGGGGCCGCCGTGCCAGGGGTTGTACTTGATGCCGCCGTCCTCGGGCGGATTGTGCGAGGGTGTGATGACGATGCCGTCGGCGCGCGCGGCGCGTCCCGGGACGTTGTGGCGCAGGATCGCATGCGAGATCACGGGCGTGGGCGTATAGCCCAGCTCGCGGTCGATCATCGTGTCGATGCCGTTGGCGATCAGCACCTCGAGCGCCGACGAAAAGGCAGGCTCCGACAACGCATGGGTATCGATGCCGAGAAACAACGGCCCGATCACGCGGTGCCCGGCGCGGTAATCGCAGATCGCCTGCGTCGTCGCGAGAACATGCGCCTCGTTGAAACCGCGCTTCGTCGATGAGCCGCGGTGACCCGAGGTGCCGAATGCCACGCGCTCCTCGGGGACCGCGGGGTCCGGATGTTCGGCGAAATAGGCCGTGACCAGCCTGGGCAGGTTCACCCAGATCGACGCCGGCGCGGGCTTGCCGGCAAGGGGGCTCGGTTCACGCATCGCGCCGCCTACTGCACCGCGGGGCCGGTGGAATCCCGTGGGGGGAGGACGACGGGCCTGCTCACCGGGTCCCCCGCGGTGCAATCGGTCGGTCGCGGCATTACATCCCGGACGAGACGTCGTCGGCCGCGCGATCGAAATGGAACATCAGCTGGCGATGATCGCCCGCGCCGAGAGCGGTGGTCTTGCGCAGCGTCTGCTTGCCGAAGCTGACGGTCGCCGTGTAGCGTCCGGGCTGAAGTCCGACCAGCAGCCACGGACCGTCGAGCCGGGTGTCGAGCACGAGCTTGCCGGCCGAATCGGTGATGCGCACCTGCGCATCGGCCAGGTAATTGCCGCTCTTTTTCACCGCGGTGGCGATCCACAGGCTGTACTCCTGTCGCCGCCGCGACAGGGTCTCGCGTTCCTCCAGCCCGACCCCGCCGCTGACATAGGGCTCACCGCCGGCGGCCCGACCCTCGGTTTCGGCCTGCGCGTTGCGCAATCCCAACGATACCAGCATCGATGCAACCAGAACCGCGAAGAACCCGCGCAATGCAAGGGATACCGATACATGTTGCATGGCTGTCTCCATTTTGCTCGCTACGAATTCGATGAACCATCGCGATCCACTTCGCGATGGACCCCTGTTATGCTGCACCGTTTGGCGCGCGGCGGCTTGACGACCGTCAAGCCGCCGCGCGAATGATCGAATTGATATCGCGGCACTTTGCCGGTAGCCTCGAATCCCATGGGGGACAAGCAGACCAAACGTCCGGCGCGAAGTCGCTCGGGGCCGGCCGGCGAGCGCGCCGAGGACGCGTTGTATCGCTCGAACGCGGTGTTGCGCACGCTCTACGCGAGCACGCCGGTACTGATCGGGGTAAAGGACCGCGACAACCGCCTGGTGTCGGTGAATCAGGCGGCGCTCGATGTGATCGGCAAACCCGAGAG
>JAOUFA010000064.1 GCA_029858545.1 Betaproteobacteria bacterium | reverse complement strand
GCCGATCTCCCGGCGCCAACGCTCGTCGTGATGGCGATTTCGGACTGGTTTGTCGCCAACTGGTTCATCATCTTTCCGGCGATCGGCGCGGCGATTTACGCGTTCTTCTGGTTCTGGAAACGCTCGGTCCCGATGCAGATGTTCATGGACCGGCTGATCCTCAAGGTCCCGGTGTTCGGCAGCCTAGTGCGAAAATCGACCATTGCACGCTGGACACGGACGCTCGCGACGATGTTCTCCGCCGGCGTTCCGCTCGTCGAAGCGCTCGATTCGGTCGCCGGCGCGGCGGGAAACTATGTCTATCTGCTGGCCACCAAACGTATCCAGGGCGAGGTGTCGACCGGTACGTCGCTCACCGTGTCGATGCAGAACTCGAACGTCTTTCCGCCGATGGTGATACAGATGTGCTCGATTGGCGAAGAAACCGGCGCGCTGGACTCGATGCTCAGCAAGATCGCGGACTTCTTCGAAGGCGAGGTCGATGACGCGGTGGACGCGCTTTCTTCCCTGATGGAGCCGATCATCATGGTGGTGCTCGGAACTCTGATCGGCGGCCTGGTGGTGGCGATGTATCTGCCGATCTTCAAACTCGGCGGCGCTGTCTGACGCCCGCGGATGCCAGAGCCCTCCAGCGCAACCAGGCGATGCTTAGGCCATGCTGAATTCGATGGGCTGGGTTGCCCTGCCGGAGTATTTTCCCTGGCTCGCCCTGTTCATCGGGTTGTGCGTTGGGTCGTTTCTCAATGTGGTGATCCATCGCCTGCCGAAGATGATGGAACGCGAGTGGCGTGCGCAGTGCGCCGAATTGGCGGGCGGCAGCGCCAGCGAGGGTGAGCGGTATAACCTAATCGTTCCACGCTCGCGCTGTCCAAGCTGTTCGCATGCAATCACCGCGCTGGAAAACGTACCGATCCTGAGCTGGCTCTGGTTGCGCGGTCGGTGCTCGGCCTGCCGCGCGCGCATCGGTTTGCGTTATCCGCTGGTCGAACTTGGCGCGGGAGTCGCCGCGGCGTATGCCGCATCCCGCTACGGGTTCTCGTGGGCGGCGGGCGGCGCAATGCTCTATTGCTGGTGTCTGATTGCGCTCGCGGTGATCGATCTCGATACCCAGCTTCTGCCTGATGACATCACGCTCTTTCTTCTCTGGGCCGGACTGGCGCTCAATCTCAACGCGACCATTGTTCCGCTCGCCAACGCCGTGATCGGTGCAATGGCGGGATACCTGTTTCTCTGGACAGTGTACTGGGCATTCCGGTTCGCGACCGGCAAGGAGGGCATGGGCTACGGCGACTTCAAGCTGCTCGCCGCAATCGGTGCCTGGCTCGGCTGGTCCAAGCTGCCGCTGGTGGTTCTGCTCTCTTCCGTGGTCGGCGCCATAGTGGGCGTTTCGCTTATCCTGTTCCGGCGACACGGACGCGAAATTCCCATTCCCTTCGGACCCTATCTCGCGGCCGCGGGTCTGATCGCCCTTTTCTGGGGTGATGCCATCGCCAAGCGATGGCTACCGATCCTGGTCTAGGCGCGCGATTCCCTGGCTCCGGGCCCGCTGTCCCGCAAGATGAGCTTCATCGTTGGCCTGACTGGCGGCATAGGCAGCGGCAAGAGTGCCGCCGCGCGCGAGTTCGCTTTGCTGGGCGCCGCAGTTGTCGACACCGATATCATCGCCCACGAATTGACGGGCCCGGGCGGCGCGGCAATCCCCGGAATTCGGCATCTCTTCGGCGATGCCAGCATCGATTCGAGGGGGGCGATGGACCGCATCTGGGTGCGTGGACGGGTCTTCGCCGACCCATCGGAACGACATCGCCTCGAAGCCCTGCTCCATCCGATGATCCGCGCTGAATCCGAGCGTCGCCTGGCCGAGGCGACCGGACCCTATGCGGTGCTCGTCGTGCCGCTGCTGATCGAGTCGCGCGACTACAGAAATCGGGTCGATCGCATCCTGGTGGTTGATTGCCCCGAGCCCACCCGTATCGATCGTGTCGTGCAGCGCAGCGGAATCGGCCAGGACGAGGTCAAGCGCATCATTGCCGCCCAAATTCCGCGCGACGAGCGAATCGCAGCTGCCGACGACTTGATCGACAATTCAGGTTCCCTCGACGAGTTACGTGCCCGGGTCGGAGCGCTCCATCAGCGATATCTTGCGCTCGCCCGTCGCGAGTAAACGACAGTGACCGAATACCGGGTTTCCGACGCAAGGTATGACCAACTTGGTTGTCACCAAGCGTCAAATCCCTCAGAATCTGAGCACTTCGGCTGAGGCACGGCAAGCGTCACTGTGATCACCTACGAATACCCGCTGAACGAGCGTATCCGCACTTTGCTGCGGCTGGAGGATCTGTTCGAACGTGCGCGGGGTTTTGTTGCGCGCACCGAACCCCACGACCACCACGTCGCGCTCATTACGCTGTTCGAGGTCCTCGACGTCGCCGGACGCGCCGATCTCAAGTCGGACCTGCTCCAGGAACTGGAGCGGCAGAAGCAGACCTTGCTCGCTCTGCGCAACAACCCCGACATTTCCGAGCAGGCGCTCAATGAAGTGCTGCGCGACATCGAGCAGGTTTCGGGAGCGCTGCTGGGCATGGCCGGGCGCATCGGGCAGTACCTGCGCGACAACGACTGGTTGATGGCGATCAAACAACGCACCGGGATTCCGGGCGGGGTATGCGAATTTGATCTACCCTCGTACCACTATTGGCTGCATCGCCCAGCCGAGGACCGGATCGCCCAGCTGACTGCATGGCTCGGTCCCCTGCACCCGCTACGCGATGGCGCCGCGATCATCCTCAGAATATTGCGAGAGTCCGGCAAACCTCAGAAACTCGCTGCATCGCAGGGTACTTTTCAGCAAATGCTGGGCGGCAAATCGGCGCAGATGATCCGCGTGAGGGTCGATTCGGACCAGGAGTGCGTGCCGGAGATCAGCGCCAACAAGTACGTGCTCAACGTCCGCTTCCTCTCGCAACAGACCGAGGATTCGCGTTCCAAGACGGCGGATTGGGACGTGTCGTTCGAGCTCACCTTCTGCAACCTCTAGCAGTTCCCCCGTCCGCCCGCGTATGCCCGAAAAGAAACCGCGCGAGGTTCCGTGTCCGCGCTGCGGAACACCATCCGAGTTCTCTCCGGGCAACCCCTGGCGCCCATTTTGCAGCGAACGCTGCAAACTGATCGATCTCGGTGAATGGGCGGCCGAGCAGCACCGCATTCCCGGGCGGCCTGGTGGACTGCCAGACGCCCCCCCTACGCAAGAGGCCGACTAGGCCCAGCTGCCGCTTATCATTGCCAATCCATGCGCGCCCGCGCGCCGGGCGGCCGGCATGTCATTCGGGAGCAATCCCCCGATCGCATACACGGGCAAGCTTGCGCCGCGCACAATTTCCGAAAACGCCTGCCAACCGAGCGAAGCAGCGCCCGGATGAGAGCGCGACGGCTGCACTGTTCCGAGAACCGCGAAGTCCAGTTGCAGGCGCATCGCCGCGTCGAGTTCCGCGCGACTGTGGCACGACGCCGCGACCAGCAGGCCCTTCGGACGCGTATCGAGTCCCAGGAGATCGCGCGCGCCGAAGTGGACTCCGTCGGCGCCGGATTCCCTCACCAAGGTCAAATCCGTATTGATCAGCACCTTCGCCCCGTAGCGATGGGCGAGCACCACCGCTGCGCGCGCGAGATCCGCACGCGCCGATTGCCCCAGATTTTTGTCACGAACCTGTACCAGCTTGAGTCCGCGCATCAGACGGCGCTCGAGACGCTCAAGCATCGGCGCGACGCCGATCGATTCTGCACAGGTGATTGCATATTCCTGCGGCAGCGCAAGCGCCGCGATGACCGGGGCGTTGGCCGGTAGCATAGGTTCGGCCAGAGACTCGTCCAGGCGCTGCCAGCGCAGCGCCTGGCCCTCTTTGGAACGCACTTCGCCGTTCCAGGCCGTGACACGAAAGAAATTCAGCCGCACGCTCGCATGGGGATAGCTGAAATGACGCTGAATCCACGGATAGGCGCAGCGCACCTCGATGCCCAATTCCTCGTGCAATTCTCTTGCGAGAGCGCCCTGCAGCGTCTCGCCGTTCTCGACCTTGCCCCCGGGAAACTCCCACCACCCGGCATAGACCTTCCCCGCAGGACGACTTGCAAGCAGAAATGCGCCGTCGCCGCGCTCAATCACCGCCGCGACCACCTCGACGGTCACGATCGGGAAAGTCGTTTTTCCACCGCGTTTCGCCCGGCCCAGTCGCGCGCAAACTGGTAGGCGACACGGCCGCTGCGCGAGCCGCGCTGTAGTGCCCATTGCAACGCCTCGGAGCGTGCGCTGCCGGCCTCATCCGGAGCGCAGCCGAAATGCGTAAGCCAGCCCTTCACGATATCGAGGTACTCGTCCTGGTCGAATGGATAGAACGACACCCACAGACCGAAACGCTCGGACAGCGAAATCTTTTCCTCGACGGTTTCGCCGGGATGAATTTCCTCGCCCACATACCGGGTCTCGAGGTTTTCGGCCATGTACTCGGGCATCAGGTGGCGCCGATTGGAGGTCGCGTAGATGAGCAGATTCTCCGAGGTCGTCGATACCGATCCGTCGAGCACCACCTTGAGCGCGACATATCCCGACTCGGCGGCTTCAAAAGTGAGGTCGTCACAGAACACGACGAAGCGCTCTGGGCGCGCCGCCACCTGTTCGACGATTTCGGGCAGATCGATCAGGTCACTCTTCTCCATTTCGATCAACCTCAGGCCGCGCTCCGAGTATCGATTGAGCAAACCTTTGACGATCGACGATTTTCCCGTTCCACGCGCCCCGGTCAGCAGAACATTGTTGGCTGGCAGGCCGTCGAGGAACTGGCGGGTGTTCTGCTCGATACGCCCGATCTGCCCCGAGATCCCGTGCAGATCGGCAAGTTGAATGCGATGCACATGTTTCACCGGCTGCAGCCAGCCCGGTATCCCGGGTCGCGTCCCGCGTCGCCAGCGAAACGCCACGCTCGCACTCCAGTCGGTGGGAGGCGCCGCAGCGGGTAGCAACGCCTCGATCCGCGCGAGGGTATTTTCGGCGCGCCCCAGCAGTCGTTCCAAATCATCCGTCATGGCAGCTCCGCGCTGAGACTCAGGTCCGGTACTCGGCATTGATCTTCACATAGTCGAATGAGAAATCGCAGGTCCAGACCGTGGCCGCCGCGGATCCCCGGTGCAGCACGGCGCGCACCGTAAATTCGGGTTTCTTCATCGCCTCGATGCCCTGTGATTCCCGATATTCCGGACTTCTCGCTCCGCCCCGCGCCACCAGGACTTCGTCGATATACAGATCCACTTTCCCGGCGTCGAGATCGATCACATCCGCGTTGCCGATTGCCGCCAGGATGCGCCCGAGGTTCGGGTCCGAGGCGAAAAATGCCGTCTTCACGAGAGGCGAATGGGCTATCGCGAAGGCAACGCGCCGCGCTTCGTCGATCGCAACGCCCTGCTCCACCCGCACGGTGACGAATTTTGTCGCGCCTTCGCCATCGCGCACGATGGACTGCGCCAGATCAATCGCAACCTCACGGATTGCGTCAGCCAGCGCCCGCAGGTCCCCCTCGCCTTCCGCTGCGGGCCCGGCGCCGCTCGAGATCAGCACAAATGAATCGTTCGTCGACGTGTCGCCATCGACGGTAATGCTGTTGAACGAGGCTTCGGTAATCTCGCGCAGCATCCGCTCGAGCACCGCCTGCGGCATGCGGGCATCGGTAGCAACGAAGCCGAGCATGGTCGCCATGTTGGGATGAATCATGCCCGCGCCCTTGGCAATTCCCGTTACCGTGGCCACGCCCGTCGACAAGCGCACGCGCCGCGAAGCGGCCTTGGCCACGGTGTCGGTAGTCATGATTGCCTCGGCAGCCGACGCCCAGTTGCTCTCCCGGAGATCGGCCACCGCCGCGCGAATGCCCGCGATGATGCGCTCGCTCGGCAACGGCTCCATGATCACACCCGTCGAGAACGGCAGAATTTCGTGCGCCGCGCATCCGAGGTGTCGTGCGACAGCCTCGCACACCGAGCCCGCGCGCGTCATCCCATCATCTCCCGTACCGGCATTGGCGTTGCCGGTGTTGATCACCAGTGCACGCGGCGCTCCCTGCGCAAGGTGCTGTTTGGCAAGCAGCACCGGCGCGGCACAAAAGCGATTTTGCGTGAACACCCCTGCGGTGCGTGCCCCGGCTGCCAATCGAATCAGCAGCAGATCCTTGCGGTTAGTGCGCTTGATACCGGCCATGGCGACCCCCAGGTCGACGCCGGGGACTGGGTGCAGCGACTCGGGCTCTGGCGCGACAAGATTGACAGCCATGCTGGCCCCTATTTCAAATTTCGAATGCGATCCGATTCAGCGCGCCGCGCCTAGGCGAGTTTGCCGTGGCAATGCTTGTACTTCTTGCCGGAGCCGCACGGACAGGGCTCGTTGCGACCGACCTTCTGACCGGGCCGCACCTTGGGCTGCGTCTTCTTCGGCTCTGCCGCAGCGAGTGCTTCGTCATAGTCGGCGTGCTGCAGGCGCACGTTCTCGACATGCGGCGCGTCGTCGATTTGTTCGAGTTCCTCTCGGGCGCGGACCTCCACCGCGCAGAGCGTACGCGTGACCTCGAGCTTTACCGCCTCGACCATGGCCCCGAACAATTCGAATGCCTCTCGCTTGTATTCCTGCTTCGGATTCTTCTGTGCGTAGCTGCGCAGATGGATCCCCTGGCGCAGGTGATCCAGCGCGGCGAGATGCTCGCGCCAGTGTCCATCGAGCACCTGCAGCGTCAGATAACGCTCGTATTGCCGGAATGAGGTTTCCGTGCCCTCCGGAATCTTGCGCGCGTAGTGTTCGTTGGCACTCGATACGATGCGCGCGAGCAACGCGTCATCGTCGAGGTTCGGATTCTCCGCAAGCCAGTCCCGCAGCGGCAGATCGACATTGAGCTCGGCCTTGAGGGCGCTGACGAGAGCATCGACCTGCCACTGCTCCTCGACACTCTCTTCCGGAATGTACTGCCGCAACATGTCGGTGAGCACTCCTGCGCGCAGTTCAGCGATGCGCACGGACACATCCTGCGATTCGAGCAGTTCATTTCTCAGGGCGTAGATCGTCTTGCGTTGATCGTTGGCGACGTCGTCGTACTCGAGGAGCTGCTTGCGGATGTCAAAGTTGCGCGCCTCGACCTTGCGCTGCGCGCTCTCTATCGAACGAGTCACCATCGTGTGCTCGATCGCTTCGCCTTCGGGCATCTTCAGCATCACCATGATGCGGTTGATTCGGTCACCGGCGAAGATCCTGAGCAGAGGGTCTTCGAGCGAAAGGTAGAAACGCGATGATCCGGGGTCGCCCTGCCGCCCGGCACGTCCGCGCAACTGGTTATCAACTCGCCGCGATTCATGGCGCTCGGTACCGATGATGTGCAGTCCTCCGGCGGCGACCACCTGATCGTGCAATTGCTGCCACTCGGAGCGGAACTTCTCGATCCTGGACGGCTTTTCATTTGCCGGAATGTCCGTGTCGGCCTCGATCAGCGCGCATTGCTTCTCCACGCTGCCGCCGAGGACGATGTCGGTACCGCGCCCCGCCATGTTGGTGGCGATGGTGACCATCTTCGGCTGTCCGGCCTGGGCGACGATCTGCGCCTCACGCGCGTGTTGCTTGGCGTTCAGGACCTGATGCGGAAGTTTATCCCGGTCGAGCAATCCGGAGAGCAGTTCGGAGTTCTCGATTGACGTCGTGCCGACGAGCACCGGTTGTCCCCGCTCATAGCAACTCCTGATGTCCGCAATGATCGCGTTGTTCTTTTCGATAGCGGTGCGATATACCTGGTCGAGACGGTCATCGCGAATCATCGCCTTGTGGGTCGGCACCACGACCGTCTCGAGGCCGTAGATCTCCTGGAATTCGTAGGCTTCGGTATCCGCGGTTCCCGTCATCCCGCTGAGTTTGCCGTACAGGCGGAAGTAGTTCTGAAAGGTAATCGAGGCGAGCGTCTGGTTTTCGTTCTGGATACCGACGCCTTCCTTTGCCTCGACCGCCTGATGCAGGCCGTCAGACCAGCGCCGGCCCTGCATCAGTCGTCCGGTGAACTCGTCAACGATGATCACCTCGCCATCCTGCACCACGTACTGCTGGTCACGGTGGTAGAGATGGTGCGCGCGCAAGGCGGCGTAAAGATGATGCACCAGGTTCACGTAGGCCGGCTCATACAAACTTGCGCCTTCCGGAATCAGCCCGAGGCGCGCGAGAACCTCCTCGGCCTTGGCATGCCCGGCCTCGGAA
The DNA here is from genome assembly GCA_029858545.1 of Betaproteobacteria bacterium. GTDB lineage: Bacteria > Pseudomonadota > Gammaproteobacteria > Burkholderiales > SG8-39 > JAOUFA01. The sequence continues at coordinate 4,434 of JAOUFA010000064.1, read as the reverse complement.
AGGATTACCTGGTGGTTCTTTTCGTCCACCCAGAAGTCGCCCACCTCGGACTTCTCTTCGGCCTGCTTGCTGAGCAGCGGCGCGACCGCATTCAGGCGCTGATACACCTCGGTCCGGTCCTCCGCCTGGCCGGAAATGATGAGCGGAGTGCGCGCCTCATCGATCAGGATCGAGTCCACCTCATCGACGATCGCATAGTGCAATCTGCGCTGATATCGTTCCTCGACATGCATCGCCATGTTGTCGCGCAAATAGTCGAAACCAAACTCGTTGTTGGTTCCGTAGGTGATGTCTGCTGCGTAGGCACTGCGCTTTTCTTGCGCCTCCAGACTAGGAATATTGACTCCGACCGTCAGACCAAGGAAGCCGTAGATCTTTCCCATCCATTCGGCGTCACGTTGCGCGAGATAGTCGTTGACGGTTATGACATGGACCCCTTTGCCTGGGAGTGCGTTCAGATAGGCGGGCAAGGTGGCGACCAGCGTCTTGCCCTCGCCGGTGCGCATCTCCGAGATCTTTCCATGGTGCAGCACCATTCCACCGATGAGTTGTACATCGAAGTGCCGCATATGTAGCACGCGCTTGCCGACCTCGCGCACCACTGCGAAGGCTTCCGGAAGCAACTCATCTAGCGCCTGGCGCAGCGCGTCGTCGTAGGTCTCCGGCGTGCTGCCGGCAAGCCGTTCGGCCAGGCGTGTGCGGAACTCGTCGGTCTTGGCGCGCAATGCCTCGTCTGAGAGCGCTGCGATCTGCGGCTCCAGGGCATTGATTTCCGCCACCGCCCGCGCATAGCTCTTGATCAGCCGCTCATTGCGGCTGCCGAAGATCTTCGTCAGGATTTTGCGCAGCATGCAGTGCGACGTGGGGAGGAAATCAGGATCACTAACAGGACAGGATCACTAACAGTGACGGTTCGCGACGCAAACGGCGCACGAAGTGCAAGTCGCGTTCGACCCGACTACGGTTTAAGAAAAGGAAATTCTAACATGGCGGCGCAAACCGCCAGCGCTCAGCGAGCCTGCGCCAGAGCGTTGGCTGCAGCGCGTGCCGCGGCAACCGGGGAGATCGTGTTGGATGCTTCGAGGAAACGGGTCGGGTCCTGCGCGCCGCCTTTGAATCGGACCTCGAAGTGTAGATGCGGCCCGGTCGACCGACCGGTCGATCCGGTTTCAGCGATCTTGCGGCCGCGTCTGATGACGTCGCCCTCCTTGACGAGGAGTTTCGAACAATGCGCATACCGCGTGACGAGGTCGTTGCCGTGGTCGATGTCCACCATGTACCCGTATTGCGGGTGGAAACCTGCGAACGCAACCACGCCACCGGCGGCGGCAATAATCGGTGCACCGATCTCCGCGAGGAAATCGATTCCCTCATGCATGGCCCACTGGCCGGTGAAGGGATCCACACGCTGACCGTAACCGGACGCCTTGAATGGCGCGGACACGGGCATCATCGTCGGAATCAGCTTGCTCCTGACCGCTTGATCGAAAAGTTGCGCCTCAAGAACTCCGAGCGCATCGGTACGGCCCTCGACACCCTGCGAGACTTCCGCCAGCTTTTCGCCAAAGTCCAGGAGGGTCAGGTTCTGCGGCGGCATCATGGTGGCGGAGGCGCCCCCGAGGCCCGGCGTCTGCGCCAGACGGTACTCCTGCGGTTTGAGCCCCGCCATCCCCGAAAGCCGCTCGCCAACCGCGTCGAGCCGGGTCAATTGTGCCTGCATCTCCCCGAGTTTGATCGCCATGGCATTGAGGTTTTGCTGCACGAATTCGCGCGCGCGCTCGGCTTCCGATTTCTCTGCCGCAAGCACCAGCTGTTGAACATAGGGAATCGGGAACTCGTCGGAGAAGCGGATCGTCAGCCAATACAAGCCGGTAGTCAGTCCCGCCACCAGTAACAATCCACAGACGATTGACGCAACAACATGGCCTAGCGACACGCTAACCGAACGTGTCTTTGCCAATTGATGCGGAATTACGATAATCTGCACAACACTCCCTTCTTGGCACCCTCTCCGCCGTGCACTTCGCAAGTCTCGACCGGCTGCTGAGTTCCGAACCGACCCTGCACGCGGTCGCCGGAAAAGCCATCGAGTTGCACTCGCTCGCCCGGTTGTGCTTGAGGATGCTGCCTTCCGAATTGCGCGACAACGTTCGCGTCGCAAACTTCAAGCAGGGCGTCCTGACGCTCCACGCATCCAACCCCGCCGTGGCGTCAAAGCTCAAGCTTTATTCCACAAGCCTCAGTAAGTCTTTGTCCAGTCAGGGGGTTGAGGTTAGTTCAGTTTTTATACGGGTGCAACCAAAGATATCACATGCGCCTGCTGCGCCGCAGCATTATAAGTCCATTTCGCCCGCGTCACTTGCCCAACTGGCCGCCCTCTGCGAACGCCTGCCGCCTTCCTCGCCCGTAAGGGCCGCGTTGCACGACCTGCTGGTGCATCAGACGGTTAGCGCTACAGCAAGACGACCAGACGCTCCAGAAAGAACAACAGGAGAATCAGGACCAGAAGGAAGACCGCGTAGGTGAACAAGCGAAGCGCCAGCCGCAGATACTTGCGGTCGCGGGACACGAAGAACAGCAGGACCAGCACAGCAATTCCCGCCGCGGTCAGAAATCCGATTATCCGTAAGAAAAGCATTTCTGCGCCCTGAGAGGATGCGCGATGGCTTCGGGGTTTCCCGTATTCCGGATTGTTCGCAATTAGGCGAACTGTCTGACCAAGCCGGCCACGGATTCGGGCGTGTCTTCGGGCCGCTCGAAGGTGGTCAGTTCCCAGGCGGCGGTGTCGGAAAGCAAGGCGCGCAGCAGTTTGTTGTTGAGGGCGTGGCCGGATTTGTGGGCACTGAAGGCGCCCAGCAGCGGTTTGCCGAGTAAGTAGACGTCACCGATCGCATCGAGCACCTTGTGACGGATGAACTCGTCCGCAAACCGCAAGCCATCGGCATTGAGCACACGGTACTCGTCAAGCACCACCGCGTTGTCCAGACCGCCGCCCAGCGCAAGCCCCGCTTCTCGCATCGCCTCGACATCCTGCATAAATCCAAAGGTACGCGCCCGCGCAATCTCCTTCAGGTAAGAGGTTCTCGAAAAATCCAGATCGACGGACTGCCCGGTCCGATCAATCACAGGATGATTGAAGACGATTGAAAAGGAAAATCGAAGGCCCTCGTGGGGATCAAGCCGAGCCCACTTGTCGCCTTCCCGCACTTCAATGCTACGCTTGATGCGCACGAAACGTTTTGGCGCTGCCTGCTCTTCAATACCCGCCTGCTGCAACAGCAGCACGAAGGGCGCCGCGCTGCCGTCCATGATCGGCACTTCGGGCCCGTCGAGATCGATATAGACGTTGTCGATCCCCAGCCCTGCGAGAGCCGACATCAGGTGCTCCACCGTATGCACCCTGGTCGTACCCAGCACGAGGCATGAGGATAGCCTCGTGTCGCCGACGAGATCAGAACGTGCCGGTATATCTACGGGGGAGGGTAGATCGACACGTCGGAACACCACACCGGTCTCGGGCTGTGCCGGTCGCAGGGCCAGAGTGACCTTTTCTCCTGTGTGCAATCCGATGCCGGTGACACGGATGAGCGATTTGATAGTGCGTTGGCGAAGCATGGGGCGATTCGTAGGCAAGCGTTGATTGTAGCAGAGCGCCCTCTCTCCACGAGAGCGGAATAAGCGTGAATTGCGTCACACGCGAGCCTTCAATACGCTCGGTTTCGTTTAGCCACGCGATCAGTCCGCCTGCTTGCGCAGAAACGCCGGGATGTCGTACTTGTCGACGCCGCTCTGCTGCAACGCTTCGACCGTCGAGGCGCGGTTGCGGCGGATCACCGCTGGCACCGCATCGAGCTGGTGATAGTCGATTGCCGCAGCCGGCTGATTGTCGGTGCCGGTCTTCTGGGACACCACAAGCTGCGGCTTGCTCTGACGCATCGAGGCATGCGAACCCAGACCGGTCGCGACCACCGTTACGCGCAACGAATCACCCAGCGTATCGTCGAACACCCCGCCATAGATGATGGTCGCATCTTCGGCGGCGAAGGCGCGCACCGTGTTCATCACCTCCTTGGTCTCCCTCAGCTTGAGACTGCTGCGAGATGCGGTAATGTTGACGAGCACGCCACGCGCCCCCGCCAGGTTCACACCTTCGAGCAACGGACAGGCGATTGCCTGCTCCGCGGCGACGCGCGAACGGTCAATTCCATTCGCGGAAGCCGAACCCATCATCGCCATGCCCTGCTCCGACATCACCGTGCGCACGTCCTGGAAGTCGACGTTGACCAATCCGGGTTGATTGATGATTTCGGCGATTCCTCCGACAGCGCTATTCAGGACATCATCGGCGGCACGAAACGCGTCCTCCTGCGTCACATCCTCGCCGAGCACTTCCTCGAGTTTGTCGTTGAGAATCACGATAAGCGAGTCGACATG
>JAOUFA010000063.1 GCA_029858545.1 Betaproteobacteria bacterium | reverse complement strand
GGGATTTCGCTTATCAACTATGTCGTGAAGCTCCTGCCCACCGGTCTGGAACCGCGCCCCAAGGAGCGCAGTCCCGAGGGTTTGCGCGCGATGTTCTACGCAATCGAAAAGAACAACTTGGCGTATGCACAGAAGGTTCTATCGATGAACTTCGATCCGAATCTGCTGCATGAAACCGGCTATACGCCGCTCGCCTATGCCGCGATCAAGGGCAACCCGAAGATGGTGCGCCTATTCCTGCGTAATGGCGCGTCACCGACGCTGGTGACCAAAGATGGGGACACGCCGATCGAACTCGCGCTGCGCTCGGGTAACACCGAGATCGCGGACCTGTTGCGTCGCGCCCGGCAGGAAATCGATTCCGACAACCCTGCCGCGCCACGCGTCAGAACCGAGGTCCCGACGAACCCCTGAGGGGCATGCCCTCGCGCGGACCTGCGGGGGGTGCTGGAACCGATTGCACGGTTCCTGTATATTTGTACATGGATGTGGGATTCCCGCTCGGCCGCTCGAGACGCACCGGATCCCGCCCTCTTCGCCCCGCCTCGCAGAACCCCGCAATGTTCTACCAGCGCTAGGCCAGTTGGGCGGTTTTGGGCCACTGGCCACTAGATCTAGTAGTAATTCAGATAAGGAACACAATATCCAGTTATTCAAGAGCTTACGCAAGACTCTTGACGCGCGACAAGAATTCGAGAACTCTATCGCACAATTCCACGCGGATCGCTAAGCTTGCCAGAATCGCCAGGGGGCAAAATAAGGCCTGCGGCGCACGCTAGAAGAGAACCGTGACCAACAAGATCACGGGAATGTCTGAACACAAGAACCGGAGAAGAAAATGGATAGCACACAAACCGGCGCACCCGTCCTCACCCTTCCGACCGAACTCACCGACCAGGAAATCTGCCGCGATACGCTGATCGAGAAATATGCCAAGGGCAAGGAAAGCTCGATTCTCGAGGTGCGGCGCCGTGTTGCGCGCGCGCTCGCTCAGGTTGAACACGAAGACAAGCGTTCGATCTGGGAAAAACGCTTTCTCGCCGCGCTCGAGGACGGTTTCATTCCGGCGGGTCGCATCAATTCGGCGGCCGGCATCGAGTTGCAGGCGACGCTCATCAATTGCTTCGTGCAACCGGTGGGCGATTCGATTTCCGAGATCGTCGACGGCAAACCGGGCATATACACGGCCCTCAAGGAGGCCGCCGAAACGATGCGCCGCGGCGGAGGCGTCGGTTACGATTTTTCCTCGATCCGCCCCAAGGGTGCCGAGGTCAAGGGCACGCGCTCGCGTGCAAGCGGGCCGGTCTCCTATATGCGCGTCTTCGACCAGTCCTGCGAGACCGTCGAATCCGCCGGTGCGCGCCGCGGCGCGCAAATGGGCGTGCTGCGCTGCGACCATCCGGACATTGAGGAATTCATTCATGCGAAGGACCAGGGCGATCTGAGCAATTTCAATATTTCTGTCGGCGTCACCGATGAATTCATGCTCGCGGTGGAAAAGGACCTCGAAGTCGATCTGGCTCACAGGTCGAAACCCACCGCGGATCAGGTCGCAGAGGGCGCCTATCAGCGCGACGACGGCCAGTGGGTTTACCGCAAGATGCGCGCGCGCGATCTATGGGAACAGGTCATGCGCTCGACCTACGATCACGCCGAGCCGGGTATCCTGTTCCTCGATCGGATAAACCGCGATAACAATCTCAATTACTGCGAATCCATCGAGGCAACCAACCCCTGCGCCGAGCAGCCGTTGCCGCCGTATGGCTGCTGCTGCCTCGGTTCGATCGACCTGACGCATTTTGTGCGTCAGCCCTTTGCCGACAAGGCGCATTTCGATTTCGAGCGTTTCGGCAAGGTGGTCGAGGTCTCGGTGCGGATGCTCGACAACGTTCTCGATGTAACCGCCTGGCCGCTCGATCAGCAAAAGAGCGAGGCGATGGCCAAGCGCCGCGTCGGCCTGGGTTTCACCGGCTTGGGCGACGCGCTGATCATGCTCGGCCTGCGATACGATGCCGAGGACGCGCGGCGCATGGCGACGCGCATCTCGGAGAGCATGCGCGACAATGCCTACCATGCTTCGAGCGAGCTCGCGCGCGAACGTGGCGCCTTTCCGCTGTTCAACGCCGACCTTTATCTCTCCGGGACAAGCTTTGCCGCGCGTCTGCCCGAGGACATCAAGGCGTTGGTGCGCAAGAACGGTCTGCGCAACAGCCACCTTTTGTCCATCGCACCAACCGGCACGATTAGCCTGGCGTTCGCCGACAATGCGTCCAACGGCATCGAACCGCCGTTTTCGTGGACCTATACGCGCAAGAAACGTATGCCCGACGGCACTCTGAAAGAATTTCCGGTCGAGGACCACGCCTGGCGGCTGTACAAGTCGATGGGCGGCGATGTCGGAAATCTGCCGCCCTATTTCGTCACCGCCCTGGACATTTCCGCCAGGGCACACGAGCAGATGGTCGCAGCGGTTGCGCCCTGCATCGATACCAGCATCTCCAAGACGGTGAACGTTCCGGAGGACTACCCCTACGAGGAATTCCAGGATCTGTATTTCCTCGCCTGGAAATCTGGCCTGAAGGGACTCGCGACCTATCGACCCAACAAGGTACTTGGCTCGGTACTTTCGGTCGACAAGCCTGCCGCCGAGAAACCGCAGGACTTCCGCTCCGATGACGTGAACCGGCGCATCCAGATCAAGTCGGTGCCTGAACCCGTGCTGGCCAGCCTGCGCTGGCCGGGCCGCCCGGATCTCTCTGCCGGCAACCCGGCCTGGACCTACATGATCGAGCATCCACATGCCCACTTTGCGGTGTTCGTCGGCCATGTCGAGAACGGCCGGGCCCACCCCTTCGAGGTTTGGGTGAACGGCAGCGAACAGCCGCGTGGCCTGGGAGCGCTCGCGAAGACCCTGTCGATGGACATGCGCGCCAACGACCCGGGCTGGCTAAAACTGAAACTCGACTCGCTCGCCAAGGCCTCGGGAGACGACGCCTTCGAAATGCCCTTCCCCCCGCATGGCGAGAGAAAGCGCATGCCGTCAATCGTTTCGGCCTTTGCACAGGTCGTGCGCTGGCGGGTTGAGCAGTTGCGCCTGGCCGATAGCGCAGCGGCCTCGGCGGGTTATGACGAAACCCATGGGCCAGTGCTCGACGCGATGTTCTCCACCAAGGAGCCCAAGACCGGCACAGATGGCACCATGTCCTGGTGTGTCGACGTCTTCAATCCGCGCACTGGAGATGATTTCGTGCTGGGACTGAAGGAAATCACCCTGCCTAACGGCGTCACGCGACCTTATTCGATGTGGCTCTCGGGCGAGTATCCGCGCTGCCTGGACGGGTTGTGCAAAACCCTTTCACTCGACATGCGCGTGCTCGATCCCGCCTGGATCGGCATGAAGCTCCGTAAACTCCTCGAGTTTCCCGAGCCGCTCGGCGACTTTATGGCATTCGTGCCGGGCTCGAAGAAGCAGCAGACCTTCCCGTCCACGCTGTCCTATCTCGCGCGCCTGATTCTGCACCGTTATTCGATGCTCGGAATCCTCGACGAGCGCGGCGTTCCCATGCAGCAGATGGGAATCCTCGAGGCGCCGCAGGGCGGCAAGGTTCCCGTGATGCAGGGCAGCCGCTGTCCGGAGTGCGGCAACCACACCATGATCCGCAAGGACGGCTGTGATTACTGCACGGCTTGCGGGTACGTGGGGGTATGCGGGTAAGGAATTTCTGAACCGGTGGGGCCGGGCGACGCCTATGAGGCGCTCGCTCTGCCGATCGGCGAGACCCGACTCAGCACGACTTGCGCGACGAGCGCGCAACCCCGTCGATACCTTCGCTATGCCGCCTCCTCAAACGCCTTCATCCACAGCAGTGCCGCGACGGTTTTCGCATCGCTGATACGCCCGTCCTTCACCATTTCAATCGCTTCGGCCATCGGCGCATCGAATACCTCCAAGAACTCGTCTTCATCGAGCCTCGCGGTACGCTCCACCAACCCTTGCGCGAGCCACAGCTCGATCACCTCATTGCTATAGCCGATTCCGGGATGGATCATTCCCAGCCGCCTCCAGCGTGCGGCCTCGTAGCCCGTTTCCTCGAGCAGTTCCCGCTGGATAGTTCCCAGCGGCTCCTCACCGGGCTCGAGTTTTCCTGCGGGTAGCTCGACGAATACGCGTCCCAGCGGATAGCGAAATTGCCGTTCCAGGAGCACCCTGCCGTCGTCGAACAGCGGTACGGCAAGCACCGCACCGGGGTGACGGATGTATTCGCGCACGCTTTCACGCCCATTGGGCAAGCGCACAACGTCGCGCTGCACATGCAGCAATACACCCGAGTAGACCTTCCGGCCGCTGACAAAGTGTTCGGCCAGGTCTTTCGCGCTCACGTTAGAGCGCCAGTATGGCAGCCAGACACAGACCCATCAGCCACTGCGGAAAGACACCCAGCGCCAGCACCGCCACGCCGTTGATGGAGAGAAGGCCCTGCATCTCGGCATGGCCCTCGACGGGTGCTGCATCCCTCGGTTCGTCGAAATACATCAGCTTGACGATGCGCAGATAGTAGAACGCACCGACGAGCGACAACAGCACCGCCACCACGGCAAGCCCGATCTGCCCCGCCGCCACTGCCGCCGAGAGCACCGCCAGCTTCGCGTAGAAACCGGCGGTCGGCGGAATGCCGGCGAGCGAGAACATCATCACCAGCATGACAAAGGCATACCAGGGGCTGCGCCGGTTGAGCCCCTTGAAGTCGTCGAGCGACTCGCATTCCACTCCGGCGCGTGAAAGGTAGAGCAGCATACCGAATGCGCCGAGCGACATCAGCACATAGACGATGGTATAGAACATCGCAGCGCTCCAGGCTTCCGGCGCGTTCAACGAATTACCACCAACCACGCCGCTCATCAGGCCGAGCAGCATGAATCCCATGTGCGCGATGGTCGAATACGCGAGCATGCGTTTGATGTTGGTCTGCGCGATCGCGCTAAGATTTCCGATCGCCATCGACAGTACCGCGAGAATCGCAAGCATCTGCTGCCAGTCTCCGGCGAGATCCAGCAGGCCGTTGGCCAGCAAACGTATCGCCATCGCAAACGCCGCGAGCTTGGGCGCGGTGCCGATCACCAGCGTCACTGCGGTGGGCGCACCGTGGTAGACGTCCGGAATCCACATATGGAAGGGAACCACCCCGAGCTTGAACGCCAGCCCCGCGACGACGAACACCAGCCCGAAGACCAGCAGTGCGCGCGCCCCCCCCTCCGCCTGCGAGCCGGCAATTCGTCCCGCGATTTCGGTGATCGTCAGGCTGCCGGTGGCGCCGTAGATCATCGACATCCCGTAGAGCAGCAGTCCGGAAGCCAGCGCCCCGAGCACGAAGTACTTCATTGCCGCTTCAGTCGAGACGGCGGAGTCACGGTTGAGCGCCACCATCGCGTACAGGCACAGCGATAGCAGTTCGAGCCCGAGATAGATCGTGAGAAGGCTGTTCGCGCTCATCATGATCATCATGCCGAGCAGCGCGAAAAGCAGCAGTGTCAGATACTCCCCCTTCAGCAAACCACGATCGCTCATGTAGCTCCGGGAGTAGACCAGCGCCACCGATACCGCCGCATAGGCGGCGAGTTTCAGGATGCTTCCCATCGCATCGCTGACGAACATGCCGCTGAACAGGTAATACTGCCGCCCGCCCCCGAGCAAGAGAATCCCCAGCGTCGCCACCGCACAGGCAAGGAGTACGCCCTGCGCCAGGTAATAGCTCGCGGCGCGACCTTTGCTCTCCTTGACGCGCAGATCGACGATCAACAGCACGCAGGCACCGATCAGCAGCAACACCTCGGGAAGCACCGGGAGATGGTTGAGCAACGACATCAGGAATCGGGAATTCATGAGCCTGCCATCCTTCAGATCTTCGGCAGCGCGACGTGGCGCAGCAGTTCATTTACCGAGGCATGCATCACCTCGGTGAAGGGAAGCGGATAGACACCCATCGCGAGCACCGCCACGGCGAGCAGGCCGAGCACGGTCAGTTCGCGCCCGTTGAGGTCAGTCAGCTTGGCAACGCGATCGTTCGCCACCGCACCGAAGATCACCCGTTTGTACATCCAGAGCGTGTAGGCAGCGCCAAAGATGAGCGTGGTGGCCGCCGCGAAGGCGATCCAGAACTGCGCCTTCATCGCCGCCATGATCACCATGAACTCGCCGACGAAGCCGCTCGTCGCCGGCAAGCCCGCGTTGGCCATTGCGAAGAGCATCATCAGAGCGGCAAAGCGCGGCATCGTGTTGACCACCCCGCCGTAGTCGGCAATCATGCGCGAGTGCATGCGGTCGTACATCACCCCGACGCACAGGAACATCGCCGCCGAGATAAAGCCGTGCGAAATCATCTGCACCAGACCGCCTTCCACGCCGAGCGCATTGAAGACGAAGAAGCCAAGGGTGACAAAACCCATGTGCGAAATCGACGAATAGGCAATCAGCTTCTTCATGTCGGTTTGCACCAGTGCCACCAACCCAATGTACACCACGGCAATCAGCGAGAGCGCGATCATCAACCAGGCGAGTTCGCGCGAAGCGTCGGGCACGATCGGCAGGCTGAAGCGCACGAAGCCGTAGGCGCCGAGCTTCAGCATGATCGCCGCGAGCACCACCGAACCGCCGGTCGGCGCCTCGACGTGCGCGTCCGGCAGCCAAGTATGCACCGGCCACATCGGCACCTTCACCGCGAAGGCAAGCAGAAATCCGAAAAAGAGCAGTTTTTGCGCACCCATCGCGAGTGGCAGCTTGTGCCAGACGAGGATCTCGAAGCTGCCACCCGACTTGCTGTAGAGATATAGCAACGCAACCAGCATCAGCAGCGAGCCAGCGAGCGTATAGAGGAAGAACTTCAGCGCCGCGTAGACGCGGTTCGGCCCACCCCAGACACCGATGATGAGGAACATCGGGATCAGGGTTGCCTCGAAGAATACATAGAAGAGCACCCCGTCGAGCGACGCGAACACTCCGTTCATCAGACCCGAGAGGAAGAGAAAAGAGGCGTAGTACTGCCCAACGCGATTCTCGATTACTGTCCAGCCGGCGATCACCACCAGGACGGTGATGAAGCTGTTCAGGAGCAGGAACAACATGGAGATTCCGTCCACGCCGAGGTGGTAGTGGACGTTGAAGCGTTCGATCCACGGCCTGAACTCCTCGAATTGCATGCCGGAGGACGCCGTATTGAAGCCCGTATAGAGCGGCAGCGTGACCAGAAAGCCGAGCAGCGCACCGACAAACGCGATACGCCGTTGCAGTTCGGCATTGCGGTCTCCGCCCATGGCCAGAACAGCGAACCCGGCGAAGATCGGGATCCAGATCGCAAGCGAAAGAAGGTGCGATGTCATGGCGTCAGAACCGGGTCACCCAGAGTAGAACCAGCAGGCCGATCACCATTGTGAAGGCATATTGGTAGATCATTCCCGACTGGTAGAGCCGCACGATAGAAGCCACCCAGCCGACCACCCGCGCCGAGCCGTTCACCAGCACGCCGTCGATCACGCGCTGGTCGCCGCCTTTCCATAGGCCGCTGCCGATCGCACGCGCGCCGCCGGCGAACAGCCATGCATACAGTTCGTCGAAGCCGTATTTGCGCTCGACAATCGCGTACAGCAGGCCAAAGCGGGTTGCGATTCTTTTCGGGAGGTCGGTGCGATAAAGATACAGATACGCCGCAAGCCCTGCGCCGCTCAGTCCGAGCCAGAACGGCGCGGAGCGGAGCCCATGCACGAGGTAACCCCATACTCCGTGGAATTCCTCTCCGAGTTTCATGATCCAGCCGTGCTCAGGCAGCACGCGAAGCGCGGGGACGAAGTAGTCACCGTACACGACCCATCCGATCCATCCACCGGCGACCATCGATGGAATCGCGAGCAGCACCAGAGGCAAGGTCACCACCCAGGGGGACTCGCGCAGGTGCGAGCGCGTGTGTTCGTCCATGCGCGGCTTGCCGTGAAAGGTGAGGAACACCAGGCGGAACGAGTACAGTCCGCCGAAAAACACTCCCGCAAGCAGTGCCCAGTAGGCGAAGATCGATCCCGGGGTCTGCGAGGCATGCACCGCCTCAATGATCGCGTCCTTCGAGAAGAAACCCGCGAAAGGCGGCAGCCCGGCGTTCGCCCATGCACCAATCAATACGGTGAGATAGGTGATCGGCATGTAGCGCCGCAAGCCGCCCATACGCCGCATGTCCTGCTCGTGGTGCATCGCAATGATCACCGAGCCCGCGCCGAGAAACAGCACCGCCTTGAAGAAGGCATGCGTCATCAGATGGAACATCCCCGCCGAGTAGGCCGAAGCACCGAGCGCCGCGGTCATGTAGCCGAGCTGCGAGAGGGTCGAGTAGGCCACCACACGCTTGATGTCGAACTGCGTCACCGCGACCATCGCCATGGAGAAGGCGGTGATCGCGCCGATCACGAGCACCACCGAGAGCGCGGTCTGCGACAGTTCGAACAGTGGCGACATGCGCGCCACCATGAAGATCCCCGCGGTCACCATGGTCGCCGCGTGGATCAGCGCCGAAATCGGCGTCGGGCCTTCCATCGAATCCGGCAGCCATACGTGCAGCGGGAACTGCGCGCTCTTGCCCATCGCGCCGATAAAGAGCCCGATGCAGATCGCCGTAATCAACAACCAGTCGCCGCCCGGCAGGATATGGATCAGGTCTCCCGCGTGCGCCGGCGCCTTGGAAAAGACCTCGCTGTAGGACAGCGTGCCGAAATGCGCGAGGATCAGCGCAATGCCGAGGAGGAAGCCGAAGTCACCCACCCGGTTGACGAGAAAAGCCTTGAGATTGGCATGGATCGCGCTGGGACGCGTGTACCAGAACCCGATCAGCAGATAGGAAACCAGTCCCACCGCCTCCCAGCCGAAGAACAACTGCAGGAAGTTGTTCGCCATCACCAGCATCAGCATCGAGAAGGTGAACAATGAGATGTAGGAGAAGAACCTCTGGTAGCCGGGATCCTCGGCCATGTAACCGATGGTGTAGACGTGCACCATCAGCGAAACGAAGGTCACCACCACCATCATCAGCACGGTGAGCCGGTCGATCAGAAACCCGATCTCGAGGCGCGTATCGCCGCTCGTCAGCCAGGTGTAGACCGCGCCGTTGAACGTGTTCCCCGCAAGAACATCGACAAGAATCACGCAGGAGGCAATGAACGAGATGAGCACCGAGGCGATCGTCACCCGGTGTGCGCCCGCGCGACCGATCGCCCTGCCGAATATCCCGGCGACGAGCGAACCGACCAGCGGCGCGATCGGCACCAGGAGATAGAGCGCTTTCATCGATCCCATACCTGCGTCATCCCTTCAGACTGTCGAGATCCTCGACATCGACGGTACTCAGATTGCGGAACAGCACCACCAGGATTGCCAGGCCAATCGCCGATTCGGCCGCCGCAACCGTGAGAATGAAGAACACGAAAACTTGTCCCGCGCTGTCACCAAGGTAGCGCGAAAACGCGATGAAGTTCAGATTCACCGCTAGCAGCATCAGCTCTATCGCCATCAGCAGCACGATCACGTTGCGGCGGTTGAGAAAGATGCCGATCACGGAAATCGCGAACAGCAAAGCGGCGAGCGCGAGAAAGTGGGTAATCGTCAGTTCGCCCATTGCTCAGTCCTTCTCCGCCGGCATCGAGACCAGGCGCACCCGGTCGGCGCGCTTCACCGCGATCTGTGCGGCCGGGTCCTGGTAGCGGCTGTCCTTGCGCCGCCGCAGCGTAAGCGCGATCGCCGCAATGATCGCGACCAGAAGAATCACCGCCGCGATTTCGAATGCGTAGGCGTAATCGGTGTACAGGACGCGACCGAGTTCCTTGGTATTGCTGTATCCCGCGGGCAACTCGCGCAGCCGACGGGCGCCGCCGAGGTACCGATGCGCGACCACCATCAGCATCTCGATCGACATCAGCACACCGACGGTCAGGCCGAGCGGAAGGTACTGCCAGAAACCCTCCCGCAGGCGCGTGACGTTGATATCAAGCATCATCACCACGAACAGGAACAACACCATCACCGCGCCAACGTAGACCACCACCAGCACGATCGCGAGGAATTCCGCACGCAGCAGCATCCAGATCGCGGAGGCCGAAAAGAAGGTAAGCACGAGGTAAAGCGCGGCGTGTACCGGATTGCGCGCCGTGATCACGCGCAGCGCGCCGAACAGCAGGATCGCGGCGAAGGGATAAAAGAAGAACGCATCCAGGTTCATGGTCTCCGCCTTGGGCGCTCAGCGATAGGGCGCGTCGGCGGCACGCGCCTTCGCGATCTCGTCTTCGTAGCGGTCGCCCACCGCGAGCAGCATCGGCTTGGTGTAGTACAGGTCGCCGCGCTGTTCGCCGTGGTACTCGAAAATGTGCGTCTCGACGATCGCATCGACCGGGCAGGCCTCCTCGCAGAAGCCACAGAAGATGCATTTCGTAAGATCGATGTCGTAGCGCGTGGTGCGCCGCGTGCCATCCTCGCGCTGCTCCGATTCGATGTGGATCGCGAGCGCGGGACAGACCGCCTCGCACAACTTGCACGCGATACAGCGCTCCTCCCCGTTCGGGTAGCGGCGCAGCGCGTGCAGTCCGCGAAAGCGCGGACTCGCCGGCGTCATCTCTTCCGGGTACTGCACGGTGATCTTGCGCTCGAACAGGTGACGTCCGGTCAGTGCGAGCCCGCGCAGCAGTTCCAGCAGCAGCAGGGACTTCAGCAGGTCGATGATTCGATTCATCACACGTACCTTTTCACTGCCAGATATTCCACGGCGTCTGGATCCAGACGCCGATCACCACGATCCACACCAAGGTGATCGGAATGAACACCTTCCAGCCCAGGCGCATGATCTGATCGTAGCGATAGCGCGGGAAGGTTGCCCTGATCCACAGAAACATCGAGACGATGACGAACACCTTGGCGAGTAGCCAGCCGAAGGGAGGCAGGAGATTGAACAGCCAGGAATCGATCGGCGCCTGCCATCCGCCGAAAAACAGCACGGCGGTAAGGGTCGAGACAAGAATCATGTTCATGTATTCGGCGAGGAAGAACAGCGCGAACGCCATGCCCGAATACTCGATCATGTGGCCGGCGACGATCTCCGATTCGCCCTCGACGACATCGAAAGGCGCGCGGTTGGTCTCGGCGACTCCCGAAACGAAGTACACCACCAGGATCGGCAGCAGTGGGAGCCAGTTCCAGGACAGGAAATTGAGACCTTTGTCGGCGAATTGGCCATGCGCCTGGGCATTCACGATGTCCGAGAGGTTGAGGCTGCCCGACACCATCAGTACCACCACCAGCGCGAAGCCCATCGCGAGTTCGTAGGACACCATCTGCGCCGCCGAGCGCATCGCGCCAAAAAAGGCGTACTTGGAATTGGACGCCCAGCCGGCGATGATCACTCCGTAGACGCCGATCGAAGTCATCGCCATGATGTAGAGCAGTCCCGCGTTGACGTTCGCGAGCACCAGTTCCGGCGCAAAGGGCACCACCGCCCAGGCGGCGATCGCCGGGGCAAGCATCATGATCGGACCGAGGAAATAGAGTCCCTTGCTGGCGCGCGTCGGAAGGATGATTTCCTTGAACAGCAGCTTGACGCCATCGGCGATCGGCTGAGCGAGTCCGCCCAGCCACGAAATGCCGAAGAAGGTCGTGCGATTCGGCCCGATGCGGATCTGCATCCAGCCGATCAGCTTCCTTTCCCACAGAGTCAGATACGCGACACAGACAAACAGCGGCGCGACAATCGCGACAATAAAGATCAACGCGGCGATAAGCTGATACACGCCCGGTCCCCAGATGGGGCCGAACCAGGCTTCGGGTCGTGAGAGGAACCAGTCGATCATGTTCGATCAGGCAGCCTGCTGCGCCGCACCTTTCTCCAGTTTCACCGGACCGAACATCGCACCCAGGCCGCCGGTCAGCGGGTGGCCTGCGGCGACGCGTACGCAGTCATCGGGCAGGTGCTCGTCGAGCGCCGCGGCAAGCCGCGCCTCGCCCGCCTGACGCACGACAACTATCTGGCCTTCCGCGACACCGAGCTTCTTCATCAGCTTCGCATTCATCCAGGCGCGCGGCGCCTGGGCGTCGCGGGTCCTTTGCAGCGCCGGCGCACGGCGCGCAAGCGCGTCGGCGTGATAGATCGGGACATCGGCGATACGCTGGATGCCATCCGCCTGCGCAACCGCGGCATCGCGCGTCACATCGATTCGGTTTGACAGCCGCGCGGCCACCGCCCCCGTACCAAGGCAATCGTCGCGTACCTGATCCGCGCTGTCGTAGTCGAAACCGGCCAGTCCCAGCAGATTGCCGAGTACACGCAGCACCTTCCAGCCCGGGCGGGCCTCGCCCTGAGGTCCAACCACCGCCTGGAAGCCCTGCACACGGCCCTCGGTGCTGACGAAGGTTCCGGATGTTTCCGCGAACGGCGCGATCGGCAGCATCACCTGCGCATAGTCGGCCGCGGCGTGTCGAAACGCCGAGAGCGCCACGACCAGCTCCGCCCCGCGCAGCGCCGCGAGCGCCGCACCGGAATCAGCGCAATCGAGATCGGGTTCGGCGTTGACCAGAAGATAAGCCTTGCGCGGTTGGCCGAGCATCGCTCCCGCGTGGGCGCCCTGCGGCAGGCCCGCGAGCGCGCCGCCGACCGAGTTCGCGGCTTCGCCGAGAAAACCGAGCGTCGCACTGAACTTCTGCGCGAGTGC
>JAOUFA010000463.1 GCA_029858545.1 Betaproteobacteria bacterium | reverse complement strand
CGGATCGTCTCGGAATATTTCATCAACGTCCTGTTCGCCAGGGCCGACGCGCTCGCCGAGTACTGGCGCGAGGAGAGCGTCGATCCGATACGCCTGGGAGGGCTGTCGGGCGGCGGATGAACCGGACCGCCCGGAGCATACCGCCTTGGCGCGGGGCAAGTCCTTCGCATGATGACCCGCGAAGATATGCTCGATATGTGGCGGCAGAGAAAGTCCCGGCGCTCGAATTGCAGTGACTCGCGGTGCTATGTAGATCTCGGCAAGCATACCAACAGAATTGATGCCTCAATCAGTTCCGTTTCGGCTGCTGGTCAGAGTTTCCAAGTATGAACAGCTTGCCTGCGCCGGCAATCCCGTGCCTGAACCGCCTCTGAGCGCTTCGCCAGGTCGGCCGTATGTCGATTTGCCCCCTTACGCACCCGACTGAGGGGAAGACGGAACCGAGTCGAGTCGTCCCCGACAAACTTCTATCGCGGTTTTCCTCCGGAAAGGACGCCGGCCGCGTCCGGCAGGGCGATCTCGAAACGCGTGCGCTGCCCGGCGGACACCGCCGCTACCCGGCCGCCGTGCGCCTCTACGATGGACTTCACGATCGCGAGCCCGAGCCCAGCGCCGTCGACCGCGCGGCGGCGCGAGCGGTCGGCGCGGTAGAAGCGGTCGAACAGCCGCGGCAGGTGCTCGGCCGGAATGTCGGGTCCCGGGTTCTCGACCGAGACGCGCGTCGTCCCTGCCGCGGCGCGCAACTCGACGCGCACCGTGCCGCCCGCCGCGGTGTGGTGAATCGCGTTGGACAGCAGATTGGTGAGCGCACGACGCATCATCTCGCGGTCGCAAAGGGCGTCGGCCGCGCCGTCGATCTCAAGCGAGACCGCGCGCTCCTCGGCCCACGCCTCGAAATAGTCGAACAGCGCGCGGACTTCGGCCGCCAGGTCGACGCGCTCGCGGCGCGGCAGCATCGCCTCGTTGTCCGCCTGGGCGAGAAACAGCATGTCGCCGATCATCTGCGCCATGCGCTCGTATTCCTCCAGGCTGGAATAGAGGACCTCGCGGTACTCGTCGCCCGAGCGCGCACCGGCGAGCGCCACCTGGGTCTGCGTCATCAGGTTGGTAACCGGCGTGCGCAACTCGTGCGCGATGTCGGCCGAGAAATTCGACAAGCGGCGAAACGCTTCTTCGATCCGGTCCAGCATCTCGTTGAACGAAAGCGCGAGCTCGGACAGTTCCTCGGGCACGGTGTCCGGCGCGATGCGGGTGTGCAGGTGGTTTGAACTGATGCGGTGCACCTGCGCGACGATGCGCCGCAGCGGCGCGTGCCCCTGGCGGACCGCGATCCAGCCCATAAGGATCATGATCGCGATGCCGCCCGCGACCATCGCCGACAGTGTCAGGTTGAAATGCTTCAGGTAGCGCAAGTGGTAGTCGATCGCCATGGCAACCGTCACGGTGTAGCGGTGTCGCCCGTCGCCCGGCGCCTCGCCGGCGCGCAGCGCGATGCCGCGGTAGGTGTGCCCCGCATCGCGCCAGATGCGCAACGCGCCACGGTCAACGTCCCGGCTGTCGCTTGCCTGGTGCGCGATCGCGGAAAAATCGGTGCCGGGGGTGGCGAAGATCGTGTGCCCGTCGGCACGCGCCACGTAGAGATGGACGCCATGATGACCGGCGAGGCTGTCCCCCAGGCGGCTCGCGAGCGCGCCCAGATCGCGCTCGGTCTTGACGCCTTCAAGCGCCCGGCGCACCGCCAGCGCGACGACGTGCAGTTCGCCGAAATCCTGCTCTTCGAAATGCTGTTCGATCGATTGGCGGACGAACCAGCCGAAGGCCGCGAATACGAGTGCCGCGGCGACCGCGATGAGCGCGGTGAGCCGCCAGACGAGCGAGCGCGGCCGGCGTGGCGCGGCCGGGCGTTCAGTGTCCATCGGCCGCGCGGGCTGCCTCGAGCACGTAGCCCATGCCGCGCACTGTGTGGATGAGCTTTACTTCGAACTCGTCATCGATCTTCGCGCGCAGGCGCCGGACCGCCACGTCGATCACATTGGTGTCGCTGTCGAAATTCATGTCCCAGACCTGCGAGGCGATGAGCGATCGGGGCAGCACCTCCCCCGCGCGGCGCACGAACAGTTCGAGCAGGGCGAACTCCTTGGCCGTGAGCACGATGCGACGGTTCGCGCGCGCGACACGCCGGCGCGCGAAGTCGACCTCGAGATCCGCGAGGCGCAGCACGTCGGGCGCCGCGGGGGTCTTGCCGCGGCGCAGCAGCGTGCGCACACGCGCGAGCAGTTCGGTGAAGGCGAACGGTTTGACGAGGTAGTCGTCCGCCCCCTGCTCGAGGCCGCGCACGCGGTCCTCGATGCTGTCGCGCGCGGTAAGAAACAGCACCGGAACCGCGCTGCCCGCATCGCGCAGCGCCTTGAGAATGCGGAATCCCTCGATGTCCGGTAGCATGACATCGAGGATGATGAGGTCATAAACCTCGCTCATGGCAAGGTGATGGCCGTCCAGGCCGCTGCGCGCGAGATCGACGACAAACCCGGCCTCCGACAGCCCCTGGCGGAGATAGTCGCCGATCTTGCTTTCGTCCTCGACGATCAGTAGTTTCATGATGGGCGCACTCTAGCCGATCCGACCTACAGGCAGGAGGGATGTCGCGCCAGATGACGGCTTTGTAATGCGCGCGTCATGGCCGCGAGCGGCGCGCGCCGCTATCGTGCCAGCCGGCGACCGGAGCGACACGACCGGCCGGCAAGCGGATCGACCGACATGGAGCAAGAACGATGAAACGTATCCACACCCCACGCGCCGCCGGCGCGGCATGGCTGCCGCGCCGGCGTTTCGTCCAGGGCATCGCCGCGGCCGGCGTGCTGGCCGGTCTCGCGCCGTTCGCCGATCGTGCCCGGGCGCAAGCGCCGCAGGGGACGCCCGTGCTGTCGGGCACGCGCTTCGATCTGACGGTCGCGCGCAGTCCGGTCAATTTCACCGGCGCGGCGCGCATGGCCACCACCATCAACGGTTCGATTCCGGCACCGACGCTG
>JAOUFA010000462.1 GCA_029858545.1 Betaproteobacteria bacterium | reverse complement strand
CTGCTGTGGCAGCAACACGGTGCGACGCGCCACTGCATGGTAAAATCCGCGATCGTACATTGGACTGCATAGCTATGAGCCACAAATCACACCCCATCGAAACCCTGTTGCAACAGCGCATCCTGATCCTCGACGGGGCGATGGGCACGATGATCCAGCGCTACAAGCTGGGCGAGGCGGACTATCGCGGCGAACGCTTCAAGGACTGGCACCGTGACCTGAAGGGCAACAACGACCTGCTGGTACTGACACGCCCCGAAGTGATCAAGGCGATCCACAGCGAATACCTGGAAGCCGGCGCTGACATCATCGAGACCAACACCTTCGGCGCGAACGCGACCACGCTGAAAGCCTACGGCATGGAGTCGCTGAACTATGAGCTCAATGTCGCCGGTGCGCGCGTCGCGCGCGAGGCCTGCGACAAGTACGAAACCAAGGACAAGCCGCGCTTCGCCGCCGGTGTGCTCGGTCCCACCGACAAGACCGCGACGATCTCGCCCGATGTGAACGACCCGGCCGCGCGCAACATCACCTTCGACGATCTGGTGAAGGATTACGCCGAGGCCACCAACGGCCTGATCGACGGCGGCGCCGACCTGATCCTGATCGAGACCATCTTCGACACGCTCAACGCCAAGGCCGCCATCTTTGCTGTGCAACAGGTTTTCGAGCAGCGCGGCGAGATCCGCCCCATCATGATCTCCGGCACGATTACCGATGCCTCCGGCCGCACGCTGACCGGCCAGGTGACCGAGGCGTTCTACAATTCGCTGGCACACGCCAAGCCGCTCTCAATCGGCCTGAACTGCGCACTGGGCGCGGAAGAATTGCGCCAGTATGTGGAAGAGATGTCGCGCGTCGCCAACTGCTATGTCAGCGCCCACCCCAACGCCGGCCTGCCGAATCCGCTCGCACCCACCGGCTACGACGACACGCCGGAGAACATGGCCGGCCACATCCGCGAATGGGCGACCAGCGGCTTCCTCAACATCATCGGCGGCTGCTGCGGCACCTCGCCCGCGTTCATCAAGGCGATCGCCGAGACGGTGAAGGACATCGCACCGCGCAAGATCCCGCAGAATCCGGTCGAGTGCCGTCTTTCGGGACTTGAGCCGTTCAACATCGGCGACCGCTCGCTGTTCGTCAATGTCGGCGAACGCGCCAACGTCACCGGCTCGGCCAAATTCAAGCGGCTGATCCTCGAAGGCAACTACGAGGAGGCGCTGGAGATCTGCAAGCAGCAGGTGGAGACCGGCGCGCAGGTGATCGACATCAACATGGACGAAGCCATGCTCGACGGCGAAGCCGCGATGGTGAAGTTCCTGCACCTGATCGCGTCCGAACCCGACATCTCCAAGGTGCCGGTGATGATCGACTCTTCCAAGTGGAGCATCATCGAGGCAGGGCTGAAGTGCGTGCAGGGCAAGTCCATCGTCAACTCGATCTCGCTGAAGGAAGGCGAGGAGAACTTCATCAAGTACGCGAAGCTGGTCCGCCAGTACGGCGCGGCGGCGGTGGTAATGGCCTTCGACGAACAGGGCCAGGCAGACACCTTTGCGCGCAAGACCGAGATCTGCAAGCGCAGCTACGACATCCTGGTGGACAAGGTCGGCTTCCCGCCCGAGGACATCATCTTCGACCCGAACATCTTCGCGATCGCCACCGGCATCGAGGAGCACAACAACTACGCGGTGGACTTCATCGAGGCGACTGCCTGGATACGCAAGAACCTGCCCTACGCCAAGGTCAGCGGCGGCGTGTCCAACGTGTCGTTCTCGTTCCGTGGCAACGAGCCGGTGCGCGAGGCGATCCATACCGTGTTCCTGTACCACGCCGTCAAGGCGGGCATGAACATGGGCATCGTCAACGCCGGCCAGCTCGGCGTGTACGAGGAGCTACCGAAGGACCTGCGTGACGCGGTCGAGGATGTGGTGCTGAACCGCAGCCCGGACGCAGGCGAGAAGTTGGTCGCACTGGCCGAGAACTTCAAGGGCGGCGGCAAGGCACAGGTCGAGGACCTCGAATGGCGCAAGGGTACGGTGCAGGAGCGCCTGACCCACGCGCTGGTGCGCGGCATCACCACCTGGATCGTCGAGGACACCGAGGAAGCGCGCCTGCAGGCAGCACAGCCGGTGGAGGTGATCGAGGGCCCGCTGATGACCGGCATGAACGTCGTCGGCGACCTGTTCGGCGCGGGCAAGATGTTCCTGCCGCAGGTGGTGAAGTCCGCACGCGTGATGAAGCAGGCCGTGGCGCACCTGATCCCCTACATCGAGGCGGAGAAACTGCGCTCCGGCGATAGCAAGCCCAAGGGCAAAATATTGATGGCAACCGTGAAAGGCGACGTGCACGACATCGGCAAGAACATCGTGACGGTTGTCCTGCAATGCAACAACTTTGAGGTCATCAATATGGGCGTGATGGTGCCCGCGCAGCAGATACTCGATGCCGCGCGCGAACACAAGGTCGACATCATCGGCCTCTCCGGCCTGATCACGCCCTCGCTGGAAGAGATGGCGCACGTGGCGAAAGAGATGGAGCGGCAAGGATTCAATATTCCATTGCTGATCGGCGGCGCGACCACCTCGCGCGTGCATACGGCCGTGAAGATCGAGCCCAACTACCCGAGCGGCACCGTGGTGTACGTCACCGATGCCTCGCGTGCCGTGGGCGTATGCAGCAACCTGCTCTCATCGACACTGCGCGACGACTACGTGGCCGAGATCAAGGCCGACTACCAGGCCGCACGCGACCAGCACGAGGGCAAGAAGGGCAAGGCGAGCTATGTGTCATTGGCCGATGCGCGTGCTCACGGCCTGAAGACCGACTGGAAGCAATACACCCCGCCGAAACCCAGGCTGCTCGGCGTACACAAGCTGGAGAACTACCCGCTGGAAGCACTGGTCGAGTTCATCGACTGGTCGCCGTTCTTCCAGGCATGGGAGCTGGCCGGGCGTTACCCGAAGATACTGGACGACGCGGTTGTCGGCGTCGAGGCACGCAAGGTATTCGCCGATGCGAAGGCGATGC
>JAOUFA010000461.1 GCA_029858545.1 Betaproteobacteria bacterium | reverse complement strand
ACTCGTCCAGTCGCTCGGCGGCGAGCTCGAGACCCTGTACTTCGCCTTCGGCGACACGGATGTCTACATGATCATCGATTCCGCCGACAACACCCGTGTCGCGGCCGCGGCCCTCGCCGCTGGCGCGACCGGTGCGGTGTCCACCAAGACGACCGTGCTGCTGACATGCGAGGAAATCGACGCGGCGGTGAAACTCGCGCCCAGCTATCGGCCGCCGGGCACCTAGGCAACCGCCTGCGCGGGATCTGCGTCGCCGCCGCGCCCGTCACGCTGCGCGGCGGTGCGCCGGCGGCGGTGTCGCGCGGACCTTCGGCTCCCCAGCGCAATTGAATCCCCACCACCGCGTGCGACAGGTCGACGTCAGCGACGTGGCCCACCATCGCGGCACTCTGCGGATAGGCGAGCAATCCGGGCGGCACGCCCGGCGCAATCCCGCTCGCCACCCCGCCGATGTCGTAGCGGCCCGCCGAACCAGGGGCTCGCTGGATGAATGAAATCGCGCCGCCGGCTAGCCTCCCCCCGCCGTACTGCGCGCGTCCGCCAGCGCAAGCCGCTCGACGAGCGTACTCAGCAACGCGTTGGTCAGCTGCAGTTGGCAGCGCGTACTCGTTTGGCGAACCGCGATGGCACTGAATTCGGCAACCAGCGCCTCGGTCATCGTGGTGACGGTGGCCTGGCGCGGAATCGCGCCCTCTTTCACGTAGGCCATGTCGCCGAAATACTCCCCCGCGTTGAGCAGGTTGAGGAGCCGATCCTGTTTGGTCACTTTTGCCTGTCCGCCGCCGAGAAGCAACAGCGTGTTGCCCGTATCGCCTTCGCGCAGGATGACGCTCTGCGCCGGCACCCGTTTCCATTTTCCGGCATGCAGGAGTTCCCAAATTTCCGAGTCGTTGAGTTCTTTCAGGAACGCGACCTTGCGCAGTGCAAGGTACTTCTCGCTATCGGGCACCTCCTGCTGAAAGACACTCATGCGTCCGACCGACGCCAGAGCGAGCGCGAGGTCGGCCCAGGTCGCGTAACGCTGCTTACGGCTCTTGCGCAGCATCTTGAGCAGGATGCGGTCGATCTCGGTAGTCAGCCCTTCGCGCAGCACGCTCGGCGGTGGAGGATCTTCGCTCAACACCTTGTTCAACACGTCAGACAGGTTGTCGCCGAGAAACGGGCGACGCCCGGTGAACAATTCATAGAGCACGACCCCGAGGGAAAACATGTCGCTTTGCTGCCCCAGGTCCTTGCCCTGGATCTGTTCGGGCGACATGTAGAGGGGCGAACCCACCATCTGGATCTGCGTGTCGTGCGCCCGGCGAAAGAACGCGGCGCCGAAGTCGGCCAGCTTGATGTTGGTCCCTTCCACCACCATGATATTCGCCGGCTTGATGTCGCGATGCACGATACCCTGGCGGTAGGCATAGTCGAGCGCGCCGCAGCACTTGAACGCGATTTCGACCGCATCCGCGACCGGCAGCAACTCATTGGGTGCGGTGTACTGCCGAAGGTCTCCTCCCGGAACATATTCGATCGCAATGTAGCCCGAGTTCTGATTTACGACCGCCTCGTAGATCGAGGCGATGTGCGGATGCGTCAGCTTTCCCGCGAGCGAGGCCTCGTTCATGAACTGCCGCACGCTGCTGCCTTCGAGCTCGGCCTCTCTGACCACATCGGGGTCGAGAACTTTGAGCGCGACATCCATCTCCGAGAACGTGTCACGCGCGAGATAGACGGTTCCCGTCGCACCCTTGCCGATCACTTTGCGGAGTTCGAACTTTCCGAAGCGGGTGTCGCTCATGGTCGCCGCCACCTCAGTCCGCCTTGCGTACCTGGACTCGCATCCGGCCGATGCGCCCGATCTCCGCGAGCAGGCTGTCGCCAGGCTGGATCGGCCCGACCCCCTGCGGCGTGCCGGTGAGAATCACGTCGCCCGGATGCAGAGTGTAAAAACTGGAGGCAAACTCGATCAGCCCGGGTACGTCGATCACCATGTCGTCGGTATTTGCGCTCTGGCGCAACTGGTCGTTGACCCGAATCGAAATATCAAGCTGCGAGGGATCGGTCAGTTCGTCCGCGGTAACCAGCCAGGGACCGAGCACGGTATAGCTGTCGGGAGATTTCCGGAGGCTGCGCTCCTCGGGGCCGCGTATCGTGATGTCCAGCCCGATGCAGTAGCCCGCGACATAGCCAAGCGCATCCTTGGCCGCGACCTTGCGTGCCTGCTTGCCGATCACCACCGCGAGTTCGACTTCGTGGTCGTTGCGCCGATCGGTATGCGTGAGCGCCACCCCCTGCCCCGCACCCACCAGTGAACTGCTGGCCTTCAGAAACAGTCCGGCGCGCTGGATTTCCAGGATCGGATTGCCGTGGTGAATGCCCTTGTCGGCGAGAACTTCCTCGAGGTGCTTCAAATAGTTCACCGGCGCGGCGATGATCTTGCCCGGATTGGCCACCGGACTGAGCATCTGAACCTTGGCAAGGCTCCGGCGCGGCGCCTGCGCGGCGAGCGAGTCGATCCTCGCCCGAAGTTCCCCCAGATGCGCGACGAGCAGATCAAGATGAGGCAACGGATAGCGGACGCGCGGCAAGTCATCCAGCGCGGGCGTCACATCGACGACGATGTCGCCCTCCACCAGTCCGAGCCGGTCGTCATCAAAGCGGCAAAGCTTCATAATTCCTTTCCAAGATACTATGCGGCAGGCGGCCATTACAGCACGCCCGCCGCCCGGGCGCCCTCGCGCAACAAGGCCTCGCAATTATACTGAGTGAGAATCCCAGATCATGCGCATCCTGGTCACCATTCCGCACTATTTCCGGGAGGTCTCGGCCAATCCGACCAACCAGTCGAACCGAGTCGGCGCGCGGCCCCTGCGCGAAGCGGCGCTGGTCAACACGGTCAGCGGCCTGTGGCAGCTCTTCGGGCGTTCTATCTACGGACTCGACCATCATGCGCGCGTCGCCTGGCAGGTCGCGCATCCAGATCGGCACGAACTCGATATCGTGCTGTGTACCGTCGGCGACGATCACCTGCTCGCCGGACTGCCCGAGCTCGCCG
>JAOUFA010000460.1 GCA_029858545.1 Betaproteobacteria bacterium | reverse complement strand
GGGGCTGTGCTTGCTGCTTCCGACGAACCGGCCTCGGGAGGTGTCCGGTCCCGCCCAGCTCCAGCCGGTGAAAACCTTGGCGAGACCCCTGATGTCGTCGTTCGTGTAGGTCGGGGTGGCCGGGCTGGTGGTGTCCGTGCCATCCGCATTGAGCTGTCTGAGCCCGATCGTGAACAGCTGCATGATTTCCCGCGCGAAGTTTTCGTCCGGCACCCGGGCACCCACCGTCTTCTCGTTGCGCAGTGAGCTCAGGTAGACGCCCATCAGGGGATTGCGTGTCACGGCCTCGAGCAGATCCCGGAAGTTGCCGAAGGCGAGGGCGCCTAGCGTGTCGTAGTAGTACGCGACACCCCTCGGCATGGTTGCGAGGATGTCATTCTGAAATGAGATGACGAAGATCTGCGACAGCGCATAGGTCACGCGCTGGCGCAGCTGGTCGTCGCCCTGGACGGCCTGCCGCCAGAAGGACTCCAGGAAGTGGTTTTCCGTCAACCGTTGACCGGCCGGCAGCGAAGCCATCGAATCGTTCATGTGCGCGAGATGCAGAGTCTGCGGCTTGGCAAATTGCTCGTTGAACCAGACCGAGATGCCGATGTTTTGCAGTCGAACGATTTCTTCGGGCGTCGGGCCGAAGGTTGCCTGGGTGAGGAGACGCGCAGATTGTTCGACCGTCGGGTGTACCACGTCCGACGTGGTGCGGGTTTCGACGCCACACGACACCAGCAGCGCCGCAACGAGGACATTTGTTGCGAGAGTCAGCACCGATCGTGCAGGCGATGGGGTCATGATGGCGCGTTCCCGCCCGGCTAGAAACGGTACATGGCGGCCATATACGCCGACCGGTCGCTGCCAACCGCGTAAAAACCCAGTCGCGCACTGGTGTTGTCGCTCAAGTCGACATGAACCCCCGCCCCCCCCAGCACGCCGGTCTTGCGCGTGGTGGTAACCGTTGAAGTCGGCGGGAATCCCGGGCCCAGGCCCGGATCATTGACGGTATATTTGTCCGTCGTTCGTGCATAGCCCACTTTGACATAGATCGCCATGGGTCCCATCTCGCTGAACTTGATCGGGAACAGGGCGACACCGGAGGCGCCGATTCTGCTCGATTCCGAAATGGTTGTCGGCGTGTACCTGGGGTCGACATAGTCGTAGCTCAGTTCCATGGAATACATCTTGCCGAACCGATATCCCATTGACGCTCCGATGGAGGAATCGCCCAGCTGCGTGCCGACGTAGAACGCAGGGTAATTCCCGGCGGCCATCGCCGAGGTGAAGGCGGACATCAAACCGGCAAGCGTAAGAATGTACTTCGTCGTTTTCATGAATATCGTCTCGTCGAAACGCGGATCGCGCGGGGGCCCGGATCAAAATGTGAAGATGACGGACCAATAGACGGAGCGCTTGTCGCCGATCACCTCGACGCCCGTGCGGCCACCCAGGAATCGGGAGAATGCGAACTGAACGCCTCCTCCCAGGATGGTGTGGTTTTCAATATTCGTGACCGTGCCGTTGTAGGTCACCGAAATCGGAAAGGAATAGATCTCCTCTTTGCGTTGCCGCTCGTAGCCGGCCTTGGCGAAGACAAGATAGGCCGCCCCCTCATCCATCTTCATCGGGAACAGGACCAAACCGGACATTCCGGCTGCAGTCATATGCGTATCGGAACTGACGCCCGAATGAGAGATCACTTCACGCGATTTTCTGTGATGCGCTTCAATCGCGTATGTCTTGTTGATCCGATAACCCAGGCCGAAGCCACCCGAATCATTGTCTGCCTGCACACAGGCATAGAGAGGCGATGCGGCCGCGCAAGCGGGTATCAGAGCCGCGGCGCACAGTAGGCCGCCTGCCAGGATTCGATTCATGAATTCGTCCAGATGTGATTCACGATGCCCCGCGGGAAAGATCCGATTGGCGGCGCGGCGCTTCGGAATCGGATAGCCGTGCCAAACTAACATTCACGCCGCTTCCCGGCGTCCAACAATTTCACACATTCAACCCGGATGGCGGCCGTCCGCCGAAACAGCAAGGACCCGCGCAGCGCCGCATCCCGAGACTTGACGAATCACCCGTTTCCGACACACTGCTCGCCATGGCGAAATTGACCGGCCGCAGCGCGTTCCTGCATCTGCTCGTCGACGAAGGCATTGATCACCTGTTCGGCAACCCGGGTACGACCGAGTTGCCGATCATGGAAGTCCTGCCCGACTTTCCGCGGCTGAAGTTCGTTCTCGGCCTGCACGAGTCGGTGGTCGTCGGCATGGCCGACGGCTATGCGCGCGCCTCCAACCGCCTCGCCGCGGCGAACGTGCATGTCGCCCCGGGCTTGGGCAATGCGATGGGTGCGCTCTATAACGCGAACTTCTCGGGCTCTCCGGTCATCCTCACCGCGGGTCAGCAGGAGCAGGGTCATGGTCTGCTCGAGCCGCTGCTCTATGCCCCGCTCGTGCCGGTGGCGCAGCCCTTCGTGAAATGGGCGATCGAAGTCACGCGCGCCGAAGACATGCCGATCGTCTTGCGCCGCGCGGCGAAAGTCGCCCTCACGCCCCCCACCGGACCGGTGTTCGTATCGCTGCCTGGCGACGTGCTCGAGCAGCAGGCCGACATCCAGCTCGGCGCATCGACGCGGGTCGATGCGCGCACGCGTCCCTCGGACGCGACGCTCGCGCGGCTCGCCGAACGGCTCCTTGTGGCGAAGAACCCCGTCATCATCGCGGGACACGAACTCGGTGTGCACGACGCATTCGCCGAGGCCGCGGAACTTGCCGAACTGCTCGGCGCGGGCGTGTTTCACCAGACCGTGCCGTATGCGGCGCAGTTTCCGAGCGAACATCCGGCCTGCCTCGGCGCGCTGACGCGCAACCAGAAGGCGGTACGTGCCGCGCTCGAACCGTTCGATTTGCTCCTGTGCCTCGGCGCGGACTTGCTGCGCATGTCGGTCTACAGCCCCATCGATCCGCTGCCGCCGGGCATGCCGGTGATCCACCTCAGCGAGCGCGACTGGGAGCTGGCCAAGAATCATCCGGCCGAATTCGCGCTCCAGGCGAAC
>JAOUFA010000459.1 GCA_029858545.1 Betaproteobacteria bacterium | reverse complement strand
CAGGGCGTGTTCGCGGGCGGCGATATCGTCACCGGCGCCGCGACGGTGATCGAGGCGATGGGCGCCGGGCGCCGGGCCGCGCGCGCGATGAAGGCCTACCTCGGCCTGCGCGACAGCGACTCGGTGTATGCCGATGCCGCCGGCGAGGACGCGCTGCTCTTCGGCTTCGCCCCGGCCGAGCGCAATTACGCGCCGCTGCGACTCGCCTGATCCGGAGAAGCGAATGAAAGACGCCGCCCTGCTCGAAGCCGTCCCCGCCTCGGCGAGCGCGCCGCGCGCCAAGAGCGCCGTCACGCTCACCGAACACATCGTCGAGATTCTCAGCGACTCGGGCGAGGGCGCGCAACGCTGCGGCCAGTCGCTCGGCGCGATCGCCGCGAAATCGGGCAACGGCGTGTGGACGGTCGAGATCATCCCGGCCGAGATCCAGCCGCCCGCGCGCAGCGTTGCCGGGGCGAGCGGCAACCGCGTGCGCCTGGGCGCGCAGCGCGTCTCGAACGGCGGCGACGAGGCCGATCTGGTGGTGTCGTTCAACGAGCAGGTGCTGCTCGGGCGGTTGCGCGACGGCGAAATCAAGCGCGGCGGCACGATCCTGCTCGAGTGCATGTGGCGCGATGACCGCGATCCGAGGATTGCGCGCTCCTACGCCGAGACCTTCGCGCGCCTGGTTTCCGAGGGCTACCGGGTGATCGAGGTGCCGATGGAGCAGGAATGCCGGCAACTGGTCTCGGACCCGCGGCGCGGCAAGAACATGTTCGTGCTGGGCATGCTGTGCAACCTCTACAGCCTCGATCTGGGCCTCGGGCGCGAGCAGATCGCGATCACCTTCGGCAAGAAGGAAGACAAGATCATCCAGAGCAATGTGAAGCTGCTCGAGGCCGGCTGGAACTGGGCCGAGACGAATCTCGATTTCAAGTACCGCATTCCGGCACAGCGCGCGAGCGCACCGCAGGTGGTGGTGAACGGCAATACCGCGCTCGCGCTCGGCATCCTCGCCTCCGGGATGGACATCCTCGCGATGTATCCGATCACTCCGGCGACCTCCGCCTCGCATTATCTGTCGGAAGTCTTCGAGAAGGTCGGCGGCATCGTGCATCAGGCCGAGGACGAGATCGCCGCCTGCGCCTTCGCGCTCGGTGCCTCCTACGCCGGCCGCTGCGCGGTGACGATCACCTCGGGCCCGGGCTACGCGCTGAAGCAGGAGGGCATCGGACTTGCGGTAATGGCCGAGGTGCCGCTGGTGGTGGTCAACGTGCAGCGCGGCGGACCGAGCACGGGTCAGCCCACCAAGGGCGAGCAGGGCGATCTGATGAGCGCGATCTTCGGCAGCCACGGCGATGCGCCCAAGGTGGTGATGGCGCCCGCGGGGATAGAAGACTGCTTCTATGCGATGATCACCGCGCGCAAGATCGCCGAGACGTTCAACATGGTGGTGGTCGTGCTGTCCGACGCGAATCTCGCCACCGCGCAGCAGCCCTTCGCCAGACCGACATTCAGCGAGGACTGGCTCGCGCCGCCCGTCGATCAGAGCACGGTGCCGGCGGGGGCGCGGCCCTACGATTGGGACGAGACGACGGGACTGTTCCGCCGCTTCATCCCGGGACAGCCGCGCGGCATGCATACGCTTACCGGCCTCGCGCACGACCGCGACAGCCATGTCGCCTACGATTCGGCGATCAACGAGGAGGGCATCCGTCATCGCAGCCTCAAGCTCGCCGCGCTGCAAAAGACACTCAAATGCCCGCCGGTGTACGGCGACGAAGAGGGCGATCTGCTGGTGGTCGGCTGGGGCAGCACGCGCGGCGCGATCGAGGAGGCGGTCGGCAAGCTCCGTGCCGAGGGGCACCGGATCGGCGCGCTGCACCTGCAGTTCCTCCATCCGATGGCGAGCGGCGTGGGCGCGATTCTGAAGCGCTACAAGAAGGTGATGACAGTCGAGGGCAACTGGTCGGACCGCGGCGAGGACTCGATTATCGACGCCGAGAACCGGCGCTACTCGGCGCTCGCGCTGCTCCTGCGCGCACGCTATCTGGTCGATGTCGATTGCTGGAGCGAGGTGCGCGGCCGGCCGATCAAACCGGGCAGCATCCGCGCGGCGTTGAGCGCGAAACTGCAGGAGACGGAGGCACGGCCATGAACCTTCCCGCGACGCAATGCCTTCTGCAAATGTACGAGGAACACCATGCGTTGGAGGACTACCAGAGCGGCGTGCCGCGTTGGTGCACCGGCTGCGGCGACAACGCGATTCTCGCCGCGGTGCAGCGGTTGTGCCGCGACGAAGATCTCGCGCCCGAGCGCACCGTGTTCGTCTCGGGCATCGGCTGCTCGAGCCGTTTTCCCCATTACATGAAGACCTACGGCTTTCACGGCATTCATGGCCGGGCGCTGCCGATCGCCGAGGGCATCAAGATGGCGCGCCCGGATCTGAGCGTGTTCGTGAACACCGGAGATGGCGACTGTTGCAGCATCGGCGCGGCGCACTGGATTCATGCGGTGCGCTACAACATGAACCTCACCCTGCTGCTCCACGACAACCATATCTATGGCCTGACGAAGAAGCAGGTCTCGCCGACTTCGCCCATCGGCTTGAAGAGCAACACCAGCCCGCGCGGCGCCTACCTGGAGGCGCTGAATCCCCTCTCGGTGACCCTCGGTATCCAGAACGTGTCCTTCGTCGCGCAGGCGGTCGACTGGATTCCGGAGGTGCTCTACGAAATTCTCGCCGCCGCTTACCGGCACAAGGGCTTCTCGTTCGTGCGCATCATCCAGCGCTGCCCCGAGTTCCTGCCCAAGATGTTCGATCCCTGGCTGCACGATCCGCAGCGCACCCTGCTGCTCACGCACGAGCGCGGCATCAAGATCGGTGCCGGGACCGCAAAGACCTACAAGAACCAGCGCGAGCACGATCCGTCTGACATCAATCTCGCGCGCGAGGTGGCTTCGCTGGAGGACCCGATCCCGGTCGGGCTGCTCTATTGGAATCCCGAAGTGCCCTGCTATGAGGAGGTGCGCCACGCGGGCGCGGTGCATACGCCCGGGCAGGTGCGCAAGGGGCTTGAGGCGGAAC
>JAOUFA010000458.1 GCA_029858545.1 Betaproteobacteria bacterium | reverse complement strand
GACTCGTACTACGAGTACCTGATGCGCTCCTATCTGCTCGCTTCGCGCACCCTCGCCGAGCTCGCCGACACGACCGCGCTCGAGGGGCTGGCGAAGGAGCGCCTGCGTTTCGCGGTCAGGCAGTGGACCGACGCGGTGTCGCCGGCGAATTTCATCGCCACCAATCCGCAGGCGCTGCGCCGCGCGTGCGAAACGGGCGGCGCGAGCCTGACCCATGGAGTCGTCAACTTGCTCGACGATCTGCGGCGGGGCCGCATCAGCCAGAGCGACGAATCGGCATTCGAAGTCGGGCGCAACCTGGCGGTCACGCCGGGCGAGGTGGTGTTCGAAAACGCGCTGATCCAGCTGATCCAGTACGCACCGACCACCGCGCGGGTCGGCAGGCGGCCGCTGGTGATGGTTCCGCCGTGCATCAACAAGTTCTACGTGCTCGACTTGCAGCCGGAGAATTCGTTCGTGCGTTATGCGGTGGGCGAGGGACACACGGTGTTCATGCTGTCGTGGCGCAATGTGCCCGCTTCGCTCGGCCATCTCACATGGGACGACTATCTCGAGCAGGGGGTGCTGCGCGCGCTCGCCGTGGCGCGCGAGGTGAGCGGCGCCAAGCAGGTGAACGCGCTCGGCTTCTGCGTCGGCGGCACGCTTCTGGGCGCCGCGCTCGGCGTGCTCGCGGCGCGCGGCGACGATCTCGTCGCGAGCGCGACGTTCCTTACCGCGATGCTCGACTTTCGCGACACGGGTCCGATCGGGCTGTTCGTCGATGAAGCGAGCGTCGCGGCGCGCGAGCGCTCGATCGGCGGGGGCGGTTTGTTGTCGGGCGAGGAACTCGGGATCGTGTTCTCCGCGTTGCGCGCGAACGACCTGATCTGGCCCTATGTCGTCAACAACTATTTGCTGGGCGCCACGCCGCCGCCGTTCGACATCCTGTACTGGAACGCCGACGGCACGAACCTGCCCGGACCGATGTACTGCTATTACCTGCGCCACACCTACCTCGAGAACCGGCTGCGCGAGCCCGGCGCGCTCGTCAATTGCGGCGTGCCCGTCGATCTCGGTAGAGTGAACTGCCCGGTGTTCGTCTACGCGAGCCGCGAAGACCATATCGTGCCGTGGCGCTCGGCATATGCAACGCTCGGGCTGCTCGGCGGCGAGAAGACTTTCGTGCTCGGCGCGAGCGGGCACATCGCGGGGGTGATCAACCCCGCGGACAAGAACCGGCGCAGTTACTGGAGCGGCGGCGCCCCCTATCCGCAAGACGCCGACGCGTGGCTGGCGGGTGCCGCCGAACAGCGTGGCAGCTGGTGGCCGCGCTGGTCGGTCTGGCTGGCGGCGCAGCGCGGCGAATGGCGCCGCGCGCCCGGCAAGGCCGGCAACCGCAAGTATCGACCGATCGAGCCGGCGCCCGGCCGCTATGTCAGGGAGCGCGTCGCGGCGGTGGAGGGCAATCGGCAATCATGAAGGGTCTGCGATGACGGGACGTGTGGTATTGGTGACCGGGGGCATGGGGGGTATCGGCACGGCGATTTGCCGGCGACTCGCCGCGGCGCAAGGCAATGTGGTGGCCGCCAATTGCCTGCCGGGCTACGATAGAAAGGACGAATGGCTCGCCGGCCTGCGCGCCGAGGGTTTTCACAACATTCATGCCGCCGAGGGCGATGTCGCGGACTACGACTCCGCCACCGCGATGGTGAGCCATGTCGAGGCCTCGATCGGGCCGGTCGACATCCTGATCAATAACGCCGGTATCGTGCGCGACAATGTGCTGCGCAAGATGTCGGTCGGCGAGTGGTTGTCGGTGATCGACACCAACCTTAATGCGACGTTCAACGTGACGCGCAACGTGGTCGAAGGGATGAGCGAGCGCGGCTGGGGGCGGATCGTCAATCTTTCCTCGGTCAACGGCCAGCGCGGCCAGTTCGGCCAGACCAACTACTCGGCTGCCAAGGCCGGCATGCACGGGTTCGCCATGGCGCTCGCACAGGAGGTGGTGAAGAAGGGCGTGACGGTCAACTCGGTGTCGCCGGGCTACGTGGCGACCGAGATGCTGCGCTCGATGCGCCCCGACGTGCTGGAGAAGATCATCGCGGGCATCCCGATGGGGCGGCTCGCGACGCCCGAGGAGATCGCTTCGCTCGTCGCCTATCTGGTGTCGGAGGAAGCCGGGTATATTACGGGCGCGAACATCGCCATCAACGGCGGCATGTACATGTCGTGATATTCGGGTGAACCGGGAGGAGACGTGGCGATCATTGCAGAGAACAGACTGGCGGTGGTGACCGGCGGCATGGGCGGTCTGGGCGAGTCGATCTCGACCAAGATGGCGGATGCGGGCTATCGAGTGGTGGTGACCTATTCGCCCGCCAACACCAAATGGAAGCAGTGGATCGACGACATGCGGTCGCGTGGCCAGGCATTTTCGGCCTATCCTGTGGACGTCGCGGATTACGATGACTGTGCGGCGAAGTGTGCGCAGATTCGCAGGGATTGCGGCGAGATCGACATCCTGGTCAACAATGCCGGCATCACGCGCGACATGACCTTCAAGAAGATGACCAAGGATGACTGGGACGAGGTAATGCGAACCAATCTCGACTCCTGCTTCAACATGACCAAGCAGGTGATGGATGGAATGATCGATCGCAATTGGGGGCGGGTGATCAATGTATCCTCCGTGAACGGGCAGAAAGGCGCGTTCGGACAAACCAACTATTCGGCGGCGAAGGCGGGCATCCACGGGTTCACGAAAGCTCTTGCCCTGGAGGTGGCGAGGCGCGGCGTTACGGTCAACACCATTTCGCCGGGTTATATCGGCACCAAGATGGTGACTGCGATCCCGGGCGAGATCCTCGACACGAAGATCCTGCCGCAGATTCCGGTCGGGCGCCTGGGCAAGCCCGAGGAGGTCGCCGGACTGATCATTTATCTGTGCTCGGAAGAGGCAGCCTTTGTCACCGGGGCGAACATCTCGATCAACGGCGGGCAGCACATGTATTGATGGTTTAATCGGTGCCGGCAAGGCGGATACGCGTTTCGGCACGGACGATACAAGGGGGAACGATGGAATCGCA
>JAOUFA010000062.1 GCA_029858545.1 Betaproteobacteria bacterium | reverse complement strand
GGGTCGACTGCGCCGCGCCGGCCCCATCAACTGGTCCCTGCTCGTCAACGGTGCGAATCTCCACGACCGCGCCGCGGATGAATTGCTGCGGCGCTTCGATTTCGTGCCTCAGGCGCGGCTCGACGACGTGATGGCGAGTCTAGCGGCCCCCGGCGGCGGCGTCGGTCCCCACTACGATTCCTACGACGTATTCCTGCTGCAGGCGGTCGGTCGCCGCGTATGGCGCCTGTGCCGCCCGCGCCGCTACACGGTGCTCGCCAACTCGCCGTTGCGGCTCATCGAAGATTTCGTTGCCGAAGACGAATACCTCGTCGAACCGGGAGACCTGCTCTATCTTCCGCCCGGCTGGGGTCACGATGGCGTGGCGCTCGAACCGAGTCTCGCCTACTCGGTCGGCTTTCGTGCGCCGGACGCCGGGGAGCTCGCGTCCGCGCTGCTCGACCGCCTGCATGAGCACCGCCTGCCCCAGCGCAGGTACCGCGATCCATTGCGCGGACCGAGCAGGAATTCAGCGCGAATTCCCGATGCGATGCTCGAATTCGCTCTCGATGCACTGGCGCGCCTGCGCTGGTCCTCGCACGAGGTGGCGCAGGTGCTGGGCGAACACCTGACGATGCCCAAGCAGCAGGTCGTCTTCAAAGCACCGGTTCGGCGGCTTACCCTGGAGAACTTCAGACAACGTCTGCTCCGCTCCGAGGTCGTGCTCGATCCCAAGACTCAGTTGCTGTACTTCGGCGCAAGCTTCTTCATCAACGGCGATCGATGCGTGCCGCGCGAACGACAGCGCAAAACCCTCGCCCGGTTCGCCGATCGACGCCGCCTGGCGGGGACGATCCTCGCAGCGGCCGCGCTCACGCCGTTGCTGCACGAATGGCATGGCGTGGGCTATCTCCACCTGGAGCGAGCTTGACCGCTTCCGCAGCGACAGGGCCGGGGCAGACCCACTATGAACGCTTCGACAGCGCATCGGGTTTTGAAGCCTCGCTCGATCGCTTGCTGCAGACTCCCGGGCGGGAGTTGCGTGTGTTCGGATCCGACCTCGCGGAACTGCGTCTGAATTCGCCGCCTCGCGTCGCACGCCTGGAGGCGTTTCTGCTGGAAAGCCGTACGCACAGAATCTTCATTGCAATGCACGAACCCGATCATCTCGTCCAGCACTGCCCGCGCCTGCTCGATCTGCTGCGGCGCTTCTCCCACGCGATGCAGATTCATCAGACCATCGACGAAATCCGCATGCTGCAGGACTCGTTCCTGGTGCTCGACGCGAACCACTACCTGAGGCGTCCCCTTGCTGGCAGGCACCGCGGCGCACTGGGCATCCATGACGAAACCGAGGCGCTGGCGATGCGCGCGCGCTTCGCGGAGATCTGGGAGGCATCGCTTCCTGCAGTGTCCGCCACGACCCTCGGTCTTTGAAGCATCGGATCGTCGCCGCGCGCGCCGAAGACAGGGTTCGCCGGACGCTGGACTCGGGTTCGGAATTGGTTATAATTCGGACCCGTGGCTGCCCGTACGCGTAACCACAACCTCCAATTCAACTGACCCAAACATCAAAGGCATTTATCAAATGATTAAAGCTCTGCTCATCGCTGCTACCGTGGCGGTCACCCTGGCTGCCTGCGGAAAGGAACAACCCAAGCCTGCCGCACCGGTCGCCGCCCCGCAGGTTCAACCGGCTCCTGCCGCCGCCCCCGCCGCGCCGGCAGCCAACGCTTCGGCCACCACTCCCGCTGCCGCTGCACCGGCTGGCGCCGCTCCCGCGGCACCCGCTGCGCCAGCCGCGGCACCCGAAGCCAAGAAGCAGTAATAAGTTCGGCAAGCTGCCGCCAAGTGACTGGCGGTGTCGAGAAAAAAACGGCGAAGCCCGCAAGGCTCCGCCGTTTTTTTTGCGGCCATTGCACCCCACGCCGTTCGGTACCTCTCTATTTCCCCGCCAGCCCGCATCGCTCTCAACGCAACTCGCGCCAATCGAACCCGTCCTCCTGGCTCGCCAGCGAGACTCCCTCCGGATTGCAGCCGAGTGCACCTGCCAGCGCCTCCCGCGCCAGTTCCGGCCGATTGTTCTTCTCCGACAAATGCGCGCCGATCACGTGCTTCAGGCGCGAGCGGTCTATCGCACCAAGCAGGCGCGCGGAAGCGCCGTTATCAAGATGCCCGAAAGGTCCCGCGATGCGCTCCTTGAGCCGCGGCGGATAATTCCCGGCGCGCAGCATGTCAAGATCATGATTGCATTCGAGCACCAGTGCATCGCAACCGGAGAGCATCTGTTCCACGTGCGAGGTCGAGGCTCCCAGATCGGTCAAAACGGCAAGGCTGAAGGCCCCGTCCGAAAGCACGTACTGAACCGGCTCGCGCGCATCGTGCGGCACGGTAAACGGTCGCACATGCAAGCCGTCCAAATCGAAGCCGACCCGCCCGTCGATGACGCGTGTCGCCGTCGATCCGATTCGGCCGGCCTCGCGTACCGCCTGTAAAGTGCCGTGAGTCAGATAGACCGTCAGGGCATGTTGCTGCGCGAAGGAAAACGCGCCCCCAACGTGATCTTCATGCTCGTGCGTGAGGAGTATGCCGGTCAGGTCGCGCGGCGTGAGGCCCCGCCGCGCTAGGCGACGTTCGGTTTCGCGCGCGGCGAGTCCGCAGTCCACCAGCACCCGCGTCGGGCCCGCTTCGGCGACGAGACAATTGCCCCGGCTGCCGCTCGCAAGCGACGCAAAGCGCATCATCTCGGCGCCGTCTACTTCAACTGCTCGTACAACTGCTCGACAATGCGCTGTGCGGTAGGCGAGTTGTCCGGTGCTCCGGCGCGGTCCAGAACGCGCACCTGGCTGTTGTCGCCTTCCTGGCGAATTTGAACGCGATACTGCCAGGGCTGCGATTTTCCGGCATCACCGGCCGCCGGTTTTTCGGCCGGGGGCGCCCCGCGATCCTGGTCGTTCGGCATCACGTCGACCGCTACGTAGCGCACGAAGTACACACCCTGCCTGCGATCACGATCTTCCACCACAAAGCTCGCTCGGTCGAGCACCAGACCGACGCGCCGCCACGCCCTGTCGAAGGTTTCAAACAATTCGAGTCTGCGGGTTCCGTCGGCAGCCTTGCCCAGCTTCGCCCTCGCCCCGTCCGGCAGAGCGAGCCCGGCGCGCGCGACCGACTCGGAAGCGCCGAGCCGCACCATCAGCCGGTAGAGAAACTCGCGTTCCAGCTCGGTGTCGGTAGGCCTGGGCACGAACATCGAGCGCGGATAGCCGTCATAGGTATATCTCTCGACGACACCGCGATGGCTGACAAAGATTTCGGTGCCCTTGCCGTCGGCGGTTCGTTCGAATCGGGTGCGATATTTGTCCCGCTCCGGAACCAGACTCAAGGCATCGGCGACCCTGCCGAACAGGCTCTGCGCGCGCTTGAGGCGATTCTCGCCCCACTCGGTTTCCATTACTCCCACTTCGGGAATTTCCAACATGATGGGCAGACCCTGTTCGCGCCAGAATCCTTTCACCAGCGGCCAGAGCCTGTCCGGAGCTTCTGCGACCACCAGCCAACGAATCCCCCCAAAATGCTCGACCCGTACCCGGTCGACCGCGGGCAGAACCGTCGCCAGCTTCGCCTGCAGCGCGGGATCACTGGGTACCCCCGCCGGCGCCGAGGCCGCCTTACCTGCTGCAGGAACGTAGTAGTGAACGTCCGCCGTCGGTATGGTCAATTCGGGCGGAATTTCAAGCGGCGCAATCTCGCCTGACGATCGGTAGTCGATCTTTCCGCCCGGCGAGCTGCCGCAACCGGCAAGCAGCAGAAGGGAGATAACCGCCCCAGCCAGGACGCGTGCGCAGGACGTGCTCATCAAGCCCGACCCTCCACCACCCGCAAACCGGGGAGCGCCACGCCGGCTTCATGCAACGCTTCACGCAGGGTTTGCTGGAATTTCTCGGACAGCGGCACGAGCGGTAGCCGGATCCCCGCCTCGATGCGGCCCATCTCGGCAAGCGCCCATTTCACAGGAATCGGATTCGCCTCGACGAACAGGCGCTGGTGGAGAGGCAGCAGGCGCAGATTGATCTCGCGCGCATTCTTCACGTCGCCCACCAGCGCCGCGGCACACATCTGGTGCATCAGCTTGGGGGCCACGTTGGCGGTAACCGAAATTACCCCATGCCCTCCCAGCAAGATCAGCGCAACCGCCGTCGAGTCTTCCCCGCTATAGATGGCGAATCCGCGCGGCATTCGCTTGATCAGGTCGCTGCCGCGCTCGATATTCGCGGTCGCATCCTTAATGCCGATGATGCCCGGCACCTGCGCAAGTCGCAGCACGGTATCGTTATGCAAATCCGCGACCGTGCGCCCGGGAACGTTGTACACGATCATCGGCAGATCGACCTTCTCGGCGATCGCGCGAAAATGACGATACAGACCTTCCTGCGTCGGCTTGTTGTAGTAGGGCACCACCGACAGACAGGCGGTCGCGCCCGCCTGCTTCGCCGATTCGGTCAACTCGATCGCCTCGGCAGTCGAGTTGCCGCCGGTTCCGGCGATGACCGGGATCCGGCCTTTCGCATGTTCGACCGCGACGCGAATCAATTCCTTGTGTTCGTCGATGGTCACGGTCGGCGATTCGCCCGTGGTACCGACCACGACGATGCCGTCGGTGCCTTCGCGTACATGCCAGTCGATCAGATCCTTAAAACGCGTCAAGTCCACCGAGCCATCGACTCGCATGGGAGTGACGATCGCAACCAGGCTACCGGTGATCATCGCGGGGACCTTTCGTAAGTAGGTGAATATGACATTTTAGCCGCTCGCAGGCGCATCCAGCACCACATCGCCTGCGGCGAGCGCGCTCACCGCGCAAAGGCGCTGCACGACCGCCTGTTTGGGCACGTTGACCCGGCCCTGTTCGAAACCCACCACCGTGAGCAGCGACCCAAACGCTTCGAGCAGTTCCCCGGGACGAAGCAGATAGTCCGGATTCGACGGCCGGCCGTAATCTTCGTTACCCCGCGCGAAGGTTTCGTATATCAGCACGCCGCCCGTATCGAGCGCTTCGAGCAGCCGCGGAAACAGCGGCCGGTGCAGATAGTGGGTCACGACGATGCCCGCAAAACGCCGTTGCGCCAGCGGCCAGGAACCCGCTTCTAGATCGGCGCACAGCGTATGCACGCCCCGAACCCCCTCCAGCGAGGCGAGCGCCCCGGCGTCGCGATCGACCGCGGTCACCGCGTACCCCAGGGCGGCGAGATGGCGCGCGTGACGCCCCCGCCCGCATGCGAGATCGAGCACCGCACCGCCCGCCGCGCCCGAAATCAGCGCGGCCCAGCGTCGCACCCAGAGCGAAGGGGCATCCAGATCGTGATCCATGCGGCCAACTGTTGCAGGCTCAATAGGCGGCCAGATTCGTTCCCGAACTGCCGACCACCGAATAACCGAAGGCCGTACTGCTCGCCGTACTGTACACACTGTGCGCGATCGCAAGAAGATTCTGCGTCGTCGTTCCGGAGACCTGCGGCTGCCAGGTCAGACCGTCAGCGCTCGTGTACACACTGCCTGCGTCGCCCACCGCGACGAATTGGTGGCCATAGGTAATGGCGCGCAACGTATTGACTCCCAGCGAAGCCTGGGCGATCCAGGTCGCACCGTCGGTACTTGTGAGCACCGCGCCGGCGGCGCCCACCGCCACAAACCTTCCCACATAGGGGGTCACGGTGTTATCCACGCCATAGGTCACGGCGTACAGCGGGGTCGCGCTCACCGTGGCCAAGGTCCAGGAAGCCCCGCCGTTTCTGCTGGTCAGCACCCGGCCCTGGTCGCTCACCGCGACAAACTGGCTGCCGCTGGGGACCGTGCCATACGTGGCGCCGGTGAGGTTGTCGCTTGCGGTGCCCGAATCCGCCGCCACAATCCAGGTTTGGGCGACCGTGCCGCTGCTGTACTGCAACGTCCCCGCCTGCCCCACCGCGACATAAGCGCCCGAGCCGTTGGTCGCCAGAGCATACAGGTCGTTCGTGGTCGCCGGGGTAGGCTTGGACCAGTTGAGCGCATCGAAACTTGTCAGGATAGTTCCATTCTGGCCGGCCACCACGTAGATGCCGTCGTACACCGCTGCATGCAGGTTATCGGTGGTCACCGGAGTCGTCGTCGTCCAGCTCTTCCCGTCGGCACTGGTAAAGATTGATCCGGCATCGCCGACCGCGAAAAAACTCGCCCCATAGCCCACGCCGCGCAGATTTCCCGTGCCGAGCGCAGCGCCGGGGCTCCAGCTGGCGCCCGCCAGCCGCGGCACGAACGTGACCGACGGGCTGCCCGGCCCACCCGGCCCCCCGTTGTAGCGGCCGTTTACCGTGCAGGCGTAGTCTCTGCCGTTGGCAAGGCCCGATACGACGAACGGGGAAGACACGTTGACCTTGATCTGCAAGCCCAGCGGGCTGGCGGCGGATGATGCCTCCTCCACCGTAATGCTCGTTCCGAGCGCGCACCACACCCAGTAAGTGACTCCCGAATCCATGTTCCAGCTCAGCGTGGCGCCTCCATCGCCTGCCGCGACCGCCAGCCCGGTCGGTGCCGGGGCGGATTCGCCGTGCGAATAACACCCCGCAAGCAACGCCACGGCGCCGAGCAGCAGGAACTTCGCGCAAGATCGTTTCATTCGATTCCATCCAGCCTGTTGAATAACGTGCACCCGGGGTTCAATAACACAAGAGCAGATTGGCAAACTGAATCAGCATCCCGGGGCGCAGATAGGCGGAGAACGCCGCCGCGCTCGCGAACCCCAGCAGCATCACCGCCAGCACTCTCCACCACAACGTACGATCGACCGGCTTCATGCCGCTCCCACCGCCGACCTGCGCATCGCGAGAGGACGTTCGTTGACGGGAAGATTGACAATCGCCGCAAAAACGCTGAGACCCACCGATATCCAGAATGCCGGCGCATAGCTGCCCACTCTGTCGTAGACATAGCCCGCCAGCCACACGCCGATGAAACTGCCGATCTGGTGTCCGACGAAGACAATCGCCGCGAGTGTCCCCGCGTAGCGCATACCGAAGATCTGCCCGACCAGCCCGTTGGTGAGCGGCACGGTCGAGAGCCACAGAAATCCGATTCCCATCGCAAACAGGTAGAGCGTCAACGGGGTCAATGGCGCCAGTATCAGCGCGAGGATGAATACTCCGCGCAGCAGATAGATTGCCGAGAGCAGGTACTTCTTGCTGAATCGTCCACCCAGCACCCCCGAAACGAAGGATCCAACCATATTGCAGAGCCCGATCAGCGCAATCGCCATCATGCCATGCTCCGGCTTGAGTCCCCCGTCCACCACGAAGGCGGGCAGATGCACCGACAGCATCGCGATGTGAAAACCGCAGACGAAATAACCCCAGAACAGCAGGTGGAAACCTCGCTCGCCGAGCGCCTCGCGCAGCGCCTCGCGCATCGATTGCGGCGCGACTCCCGCGTGCGGCGTCGCCGAGGCAGGCCGGCCCGACAGCGCCGCCCCGAGCGGCACGATCAGCAAGACGATCGCCGCCAGTCCCAACAGCGCATGGCGCCACTCGAGTCCCCCGATCAACCATTGAGCCACCGGCACCAGAGCGAACTGACCGAAGGACCCGGTCGCAGTGGCGACACCGAGCGCCGTGCTGCGACGTTCGACCGGCACCCAGCGGCCAATCACCGCGAGTATGGTGGCGAAGGTGGTACCCGAGAGCGCAAGCCCGATCAGGAATCCTGACCCGAGATAGAGCGAAAGCGGATTGTCGGTGTAGGCCATCACCACCAGCCCGAGCGCATAAGCGATCCCGCAGCCGACAATCACCCTTCCCATGCCCCAGCGGTCGCCGATCGCGCCCGCGAAAGGACCCAGCAGCCCCCACAACAGGTTCTGGATCGCCATCGCGAAGGAGAACACTTCGCGGCCCCAGCCGTTCTCCACGCTCATCGGTTGCAGAAACAGTCCGAAGGACGAGCGCACGCCAAAGCTCACGCACAAAATCAGGCTGCCGCAGGCAAGCACCAGCGCGGGGGTGCGAAAGCGATCGAGATTCATCGAGGAAAAGGCTCCGGCGTGAAGATGCGTGAGTGTATCGCAGCCACCCGGGGGTTACCGCCGCTCAGTTCGACGCAGCCGCATCGTGCAGTTTCACGACCTGCGATAGCTCGCAGGCAAGAATCGCCCCGCGCAGGGATTCAATCGCCTGGCGGCGAGGAAAACTGCGCCGCCAGGCGAGCGCCACGCGCCGCTCGGGCACCGGCTTGGCGAACGCGCGTATGCGGATCAAATCGTTCGCCGCCCCGCCCGCCCCGATCGATGTCGAGGGCAGCACCGTCACGCCAACGCCCCCCGCCACCATTTGGCGAATCGTCTCCAGCGAACTTCCCTCGAAACTGCGCGCCAGCCCGCTGCGATTGGCCGCGCGATTCGCGCTGCGGCAGAAATCGAGCACTTGATCGCGCAAGCAATGCCCCTCGCCCAGCAGCAACAGGCTCTCCCGGGTCAGTTCGTCGACGGTGATCGACTTCTTCTTCTCCCAGCGATGGCCTTGGGGCATCGCGACGAAGAAGGGTTCATCGTAGAGAGGCCAGGTCACCACTCCCGGCTCGTCGAAGGGCAACGCGATCAAAATCGCGTCGACTTCGCCGTGCTTGAGCAACTCGGCAAGCCGATGGGTAAGATTCTCCTGGAGCAGTAATTGCATGGACGGCAGCGTGCGCCGAATCACGGGAATCAGTTTGGGTAGCAGGTAGGGACCGATGGTGTAGATCGCGCCGAAACGCAGGTTGCCCGCCACCGGATCGCTCCCCGCCACGGCGATCTCCTTTACCCGCGCAGCCTCCTCGAGCACCCGCTGCGCCTGACCGACCACCGCTCGCCCGAGGGGCGTGACGCTCACCTCGCCCGGACCGCGCTCAAAAATCGTCATGCCCAGTTCGTCCTCGAGCTTCTTGATCGCCACCGAAAGCGTGGGCTGCGAAACGAAGCAGGACTCCGCGGCGCGACCGAAATGCCGCTCGCGCGCGACGGCGACGATGTAGCGCAGTTCGGTGAGGGTCATTGCCGGCTACGCGCCCACAGATAGAGAGGAATTCCCGAGGCCATCACGATGATTCCCGCCAGTACCGCGGTACTGAAGTTCGACCCATGCACCGCGTAGTCGATGCTCGAATAGAGCATGTACAGGCACATCGCGCAAAAGGCGCCCGGAACGACCGGATAGAGCGG
This sequence comes from Betaproteobacteria bacterium, assembly GCA_029858545.1. Taxonomy (GTDB): domain Bacteria; phylum Pseudomonadota; class Gammaproteobacteria; order Burkholderiales; family SG8-39; genus JAOUFA01. Next base: position 3,793 of record JAOUFA010000062.1, on the reverse strand, counting down.
CACACGAAACGCGGGGTCCTCACCGCCGCGCGCCCGGAACACGAACAGCGTCAGGCCGGCAGCCAGGAAGAATGTCCAGAACACGGGTGCGGTATAGGCCACCATCGAACTGAAGCCATCGGGCGTCACCGATCCCGCGAGCACCAGCGCGAGCGTGATCGCCCCCTGAAGAATCAGCGCATTCGCCGGCGTGCTGCCCGACTCCCTCCAGTCGCCCAGCACGCGCAAGAACTTGAAGTCCTGACCGAGGGCATACATCGTTCGCGCGCCGGTGAAGATCGCGGCGTTGAGCGTAGTGGCCGCCGACACGCACACCACCGCCGAGAGCAGCAGCGCACCCCGATCTCCCGCGATCACGTGCATCACGTCAGCGGCGACCACGCTCGAGTTGCGCATGCCTTCGAGCCCAAGCACGGCGAGATAGCCCAGGTTCACCAGCAGATACAATGCACTGACAGCGACGATGCCCACCACCAGCACGCGCGTCATGCTGCGCTTGGCGTCCCGCAATTCGCCACCCAGATACGCCGCTTCGTTCCATCCTCCATAGGTAAACAGCACCAGGATCATCGCCAAACCGAACGTACCGGATTGCGGCGCGGGCTCGACTCTTACCGGTGCCCCGGATTTCAACAGTGCGCCCAGAGACATCAGGACCATCGCGGCAATGAGCGCGATTTCCATGGTCTTCTGCAGATTCTTGGAGCGCCTTGTCCCCGCGACATTGAGTCCCGTGAATACAATCACCGCGAGCACCGCGTAGATCGCCGCACTGCGCGTCCCAAGGTGCAGAATCTGCGAAGCGTAATCGCCGAATACGAAGGCCACTGCGGCGATCGCACCCGTCTGGATCACCGTCATGCGCGACCATCCAAAGAGGAATCCCGCGGCCGGACCGAAGCCGCGCGCGAGAAACCCATACTCCCCCCCGGTCTGCGGGTAGCGCGCGGACAGTTCAGCGTATACCAGCGCCCCGCACAGCGACGCCGCCCCGCCCAGCAGCCAGGCCAGCAAAAACGCCGGCACCGATGACACACTCGCGGCGACTCCGGATGGGACCTTGAATATTCCCACGCCGATCACCATTCCGATCATCAGGAAGCTGCCGTCGGTTACCGAAAGCAACGCCTTCGGTGCTGCAGCTATTTTGTTGTTCGTGTCGCCTGCCATGACATCGTCCTCCTCTCCTCGCCGTCCGAAATCGTGAGTTCGCCCTCGATCCGGTCACCGCGCAGCACGCCCCGGAACAAGTGATGCGCCGCGTGCCCGGCCACCAGACCGCTCAACACCATGCGGATTTCGCTGCCGCGCAAGCGTGTACCGCGCACGAGCATCTCGATACCGGCAACCTGTGCAGAGACATCCAGCACCTGCAGCGTTTGCGCGATCTGAAACCGCCAGCTTCCGCCGTAGCCGGGCATCTCGCTCGTCCAGCTCCCGCGCGCATCGGCGGGGACCACCCAGAGGTGAATTCTCGAATGGAGATCGGCGCCCACCGGCTTTTCCGCGATGCGCAACTCGACCGTCTCGTCGGGCAGCCAGGATCCCATATCCCAGTCGTGCGACACCACCCGGGTACCCGGTTTCAGCGCCAGCAAGCGCGGCATCAGCTTGAGATTGACCTCGGGCAGCAGATAGAGCGTGATTACGCTCGCTGGCGAGAGATCAGTTTCAAACAGATCTCGCGTCTCGAAGCGCGCGCGGTCGGCAACGCCCGCCCGCGCGGCGTTCTGTCTCGCGCGCGCAACGAGCGACGAATCGATGTCCACACCCAGGCCGCGCGCACCACGACGCGCCGCTTCGATCACGATCCGGCCGTCGCCCGAGCCCAGATCGAGCAGATAATCCTCGGCGCGCAGTTCGGCGATGCGCAACATGCGATCGACGACTTCCTCGGGCGAGACCACAAAGGGAACCGTGCCATCGTCCCAGGCCTGCACGGTTCCCGCCTGCGCGAGCATCAGCGCAACGACCAAGCGCCGCGTGTCCGGCAGAAGATTTGTCACCGTGGAGCGTCCCCGATCCAAGAACATTGCATCCGCCTGATAAAATCCGCGCCTCGCGCCCCGGTAGCTCAGTGGATAGAGCAGCCCCCTCCTAAGGGGCAGGTCGGACGTTCGATTCGTCTTCGGGGCGCCAGGCGATTCTAGCAGTTCCGGGTCTCGCGACACCGGCCTTGCGGCGGCCACCGATTTCGAGCCGCGATACCACGCAATGATGTCGTTGCCGCACAACGACATCGCGACATCGTCGCCGCACGGTCGCAAAATTCCGGTTGGGCAATTGACTTGAACCCGACACCTTCCCTATAGTTCTCCGGTCGCGGCCTGCAAGAGGCCGTCTGGATTATTGAGGAGAAGTCCTTGTACAAGACCCCGCGCGCACTTCACGTTGTCCCCCTGGCCCTGGCATTGCTCGCCGGCGCCGCCCATGCGGCGCCGTTCGGCTACTTCGACCCACGCTCCGCGGCGATGGGCGGGACGGGCGTGTCGGCCGCAACAAGCGGCAACGCGTCCTACCTGAATCCCGCCTTGCTTTCCTTGCAACGCGAAAAGGATCGCTTCAGCGTCGAATTGCCGATCATCAGCGTGCATGCGGCCGACCCCGACAAACTGCTGGATAACATCGACAACCTGAAGGCCACCGCCGACCGCTTGACGACGGCGATCAACCAGTTCAACAACGCCGGTGGCCAGACGCCCGTCAACTCGGGAACCATCGCGACCGCCATTGGCGATTTGCGCGCCATATTGAATGCGGTAAGCAACAAGGATCTCGAGGTCGACCTGTTTGCCGCGCCCCTGACGGTGGGGGTTCCGGGGAAAACCCTGGGCGTCGGGGTTTACGCGTCGGCCCGTGCGGATCTCGGCGCCCGTTTCGTCTACGCCGCGAACGATGACGCACTGACTCTGAAGCCGCTGCAAGACGCCGCAACCCTCTATGCGACCAGCCCCACTCCCGCAACCCTTGCGGCACTGCTCGCACTGGGCAACGGCACCACCCTGATCGATCCCAATTCCTCCCTCCAATCGCGCTTCGACCTGCGTGGCGTGGCTCAGGAGGAAATCGGCGTCAGCCTCGCGCACCAGTTTGAATCTCTCGACAACATCGCGATCGGCGTCACCCCCAAGCAGATGAAGTACTGGACCTTCGATTACAGCGTCAACCCGCAAAATGCGAACATCACGGTCGATCAAGGAAGAAAGGACTACAGCGGCAGTAACTTCGATCTTGGCATCGCCAAAGACCTGGGCTCCGGGTTCCGCGCCGGCCTGGTCGGCAAGAACGTGATTTCCAAGAGCTTCACGACCGCCCTCGGCAACCAGATCGATCTCAAGCCCCAGTATCGCGCGGGCATCAGTCACCATACCGACTGGACCACGGTCGCGCTGGATTTCGATATCACCCGGAACAACCCCGTGGGACTCGAGAAGGCGACGCAATACATCGCGCTCGGCGCCGAATTCAATCTGCTGGATTGGTTTCAGTTGCGCGCCGGCTACCGTACCGACCGGACCGGCAACTATCAGGGCCTGCCCTCGATTGGTCTGGGCATCGCCCTGTTTGGCACGCTGCACGTCGATGCCGCGATCGCCAGACGCGGCAACGAGGAATTCATGGGCGCGTTGCAGCTCGGCGTCAGATTCTAGCTTTCGGATCGGCAGCGCGCGTGACGCGCCCGCGCTGCTAGCTCTTGTTTCCCTCTTCGCGCTTCCTCAATTCCTTCCTCTGCACCTTGCCGGTGGTGGTCATCGGCAGCGCGTCGATAAACTCGATTTCGCGCGGATACTCG
>JAOUFA010000457.1 GCA_029858545.1 Betaproteobacteria bacterium | reverse complement strand
ACAGTTGGAGGGCAACCGAAAGGCGATCGACGATGCCCTCGAAACGCTCACCGACCTGATCGACGCGTCCGAAGGCAGGATGTGGCTGGCGCGGATCAAGGAGTTGCGCGCCCGCTATGTCGTCGTGTCGGCCGCGGTGCTCCAGCTCATGGAAGCGCGCAGACCGGATCAGGCCGCCAAGCTGATGAACACCGAAGGCCTTCCTGTGCTCGATGCGATTCAAGCGCCGATCAAGGCCTTGCTCGCGTCGCAGAAGCGGAGCATGCCGGTCGGCAGTGCCGGCGCGAAACAGCAGATCGACTCGGCGCTTACGCTGATGACGGTTCTCGACGGAGCACCGTCGGCGGTGTGGCAGTCCTCGATGCGCGGCGAGCCCTGATGCGCCGCTGCCGCGGGAAGGCAGACCCGCCGAGATAACGGCGTCAGGCAAATCGAGTGGATCGTGTCGCAACGAACGCTCCGGTCCGCGGGGGGCGGCGGAGCGCGCCGCCGCGCAAAACGAAAAGGCCGCCCGCGGGCGGCCTTTTCTCGCGCTGCGGTGTTCCGGCGCGGACTACTGGATCTTGATCAGTCCCAACTGGTCTTCGCTCGCCGAGATCAGCGACCAGCCGGTGGGCGACTGGACGTTGTTCTTGCTCGCATAGATGCGCCAGCGGTAAATGCGACCGGACACGAGTGCCGCCGTCGCATTGCCGTCGCTATTGAAGTCGATCGAGGTCGTCGCCGAGGGAATGGTGATGTTTTTCACCGGCTGGCCGCCCGCGCTGCCGAAGCCGCCCCAGATCACGGTCCCGGTCGCCGCGTCCATCACCTCGATCACATAGTCCGTGCTGCTCGGATACGCGGCCCAGGTAAAGACGGGCGCGGGCGACGCCGCGACGGAAACCGGTACGGTACTCGTGAGGGCATTGGTCGGGCTCGTCAGACCCACGGCGCTGGTCGCTTTGATCGCGACCTGGGCCGGCGTCGGCGCGCCTCCCGCCACGACGACCGACGGCTCGCCGAATTTCACGATCGAGTCGGGATCGACGACGATGGTGTCGTTGGCATAGGTTGCCCGCACCAGATAGGTCGCGTCCGCAACGCCCGCGAAGCTGTAGCTGAGCGAGGGCGCATAGGCCTTGCTGAGCGAGAGCCCGGGAATCGATTCGCGCGTTACCGGGTGCACGAGCGACATGATCATGTTCGCGGGCGGCGTCACGCCGGTGGCCGAGATCAGGTTGAAGGTGGCGGGAACCTGGCCTGTCGCGACGGCGCCGATGGCGAGATTCGCGGTCGCGGTCGCACCCGCGGTGACGGTCGCGGCACCCGGGGTGACGGTGTAGCCGGCGACGTAGCCCTTCACCGTGTAACTCGCGGCCGGCACGTTGTAGATCGCGTAGTGGCCGCTCGCATCGCTGAGCGCCGAATAGGCCACGCCCGCCGCCTCGGCGGCGACGAGCACGCCCGCGACGCCGGTGCTGCCCGCCGAGATCGCGCCCTGAATCGCGCCGGTCGTTGCCGCGTTGGCCGAGGCGGTCATCTGTACATTGTTGGTGGTCGTCTGCCCGGAGGCGATCGTGAACGGGACCGGGGCGAGGCTCGCCGGCGGTACCGGGTCGTAGCCCTGCTTGGCAAGCTTGATCGCGTAGTTGCCCGGCGTGAGCGAGACGCTGAATTTCCCCGCGGCGTCGGTGGTGAGCGCGCCGCCGACCGGCGCGTTGGTGTCGGCATTGAATACCACGACGCGCACGCCCGCGAGCGTCGCCGCGCTGACCGCATCGGTGACCGTGCCGCCCAGCGTGCCGGGCGCGCTGCCGCCGCCCCCGCCGCCGCCGCCGCAACCGGCGAGTGAAAAGAGAAGGAGGGCCAGCGCGGTGATGCGCCGGGCGCAAGGGGTGATGAGGCTCATGGATGTTCCTGTCGCAAGGTGTGGAGGGTTCCTGATCGACTGCCGGCATGGGCGGCGCGTCGCGGGGGATGTTCCGGCCCGCTCGATGCCGGTCCGCGGTGCGCAATGTATTCGCGCGCGCCGCAGTTGTCATCGGGTTTGCGAAACGCAATGCGCAATCCGGCACACCGACCTTGAAAATTTCCCGCCCTGTCGCCCGCCGACAACGACTTTTGAGTGAGAGTAGACTCGTAGGAAGAGGGTTATTCGTTCAGCGTCGCGCGCCAGCCGAGGTATCGACTTTCCGATGAACAGCAATTCGCCTCCCGCCATGGTTGCCCCCGCCGGCCTGCGCCAGGCGGCGCGCCTGGCGCGCTTTCTGCTGCCGTATCGCGCGCGCATCGCGGCGGCTTTTGCCGCGCTCGCGGTCGCGGCCGCGAGCGTGCTCGCGCTTGGCCAGGGGCTCAAGCACGTGGTCGACAAGGGTTTCGGCAGCGGCGACCCGCAGTTGCTCAATCAGGCGCTGCTGGGGGTGATCGCGCTGGCGGTGATCCTTTCGATCGCGACCTGGCTGCGTTTCTACCTGATGATGAGCACCGGCGAGCGTGTCGTGGCCGACCTGCGGCGCGCGGTGTTCGATCACATTCTCGGTCTCGAACCGGCGTTCTTCGAAGCGACGCGTACGGGCGAGGTGATCTCGCGCCTCAGCGCTGACGCGACGGTGGTGCAGCAGGTGATCGGCTTCGGCGTGTCGCTGTTCGTGAGAAGCCTGCTGATGATGCTCGGCTCGGTGGTGATGCTGTTTGTCGTGAGCGCGAAACTCGCCGCGCTGGTGCTGCTTGGCGTGCCGGCGACGCTCGTTCCCATCCTGCTGCTCGGACGGCGGGTGCGGCGCCTGTCGCGCGCCAACCAGGACCGCGTCGCCGACGTCTCGGCGCAGGTCGACGAGGCGGTGCACGAGATCCGCACGGTGCAGGCCTATGTGCACGAGGACGAGGATCGCGCCGCGTTCGCGCGGCGTTCGGAGGCGGCCTATCTTTCCGCCGCCGAGCGCATCCGGCAGAAGGCCTTTCTCATCGCCACGGTGATGCTGATCGCGTTCTGCGCGGTCGGCGCGATCCTGTGGGTCGGCGGCCACGACGTGCTCGCGGGCAGGCTCACCGCGGGCGAGCTCTCGGCGTTCGTGTTCTACGCCGGCATCGTCGCCG
>JAOUFA010000456.1 GCA_029858545.1 Betaproteobacteria bacterium | reverse complement strand
ATCGCGAGGCGTATGCCGGGGCGCCACTCGCGGAAAATCATCGGCGTTGCGCGCGCGACCACGACTGGAAGCGCGGTCAACGCGCCGCGCGCGCGCAGCCGGCGGGCGAGATGTCGCGCGTCGTATTCATTCCTGATCGGCCAGCACAGGCCGAGCTTCGCCCGGTCGAGCCGCACGAAGTGCGACTCGATGCGAGCGTCGATTTCGCGGCGCCAGAGATCGAGCGTTGCGGCGCCGATCGCAACACGTTCCGCGATCAGCCGATCGCGCTCCTGCCGCCGCCAGCGCCCGAGCGCTATGCCGTCCATCCTGCTATGCTTGCCGCATGATTTTTCAAGGGTTACGCGTCCCGCGCGCGCCGATCCGACCGGTTCGGCATCAACGCGATGTTACCGCGTTTGTCGCGATTCTCGCGCTCGTGGCCGCCGCCTTGCTGCCGCGGGAATCGGTCGCCCGGCCGGCTGATTCGGCACAGGACCGCGCATTGCTCGTGGCCTATGAGGCGTTCCGCGCGGGCGACTCGGCGCGCCTCGCCCAGCTGGTGCCGAAACTGCGCGATCACGTACTTGCGCCCTATGTCGAGTACTGGGACCTCAAGCTGCGCATCGTGTCGGCGGATGAGTCGGCTCTGCGAGCGTACTTCGCCGCCTACCCGGACACCTATCCGGCGGAATTGCTGCGCGCCGCCTGGCTGAAACGCCTTGGCAAGGACGAGCGGTGGCCGGAATTCGAGCGCGAGCGCGCCGCGCTGATCGATGAAGACCTGGAGATCCGCTGCCATGCGATCGTCGCACGGCTGGCGCGCGGCGATGAGACCGCGTACGCCGCGGCGCTGGGTGTGTGGCTCGAGCCGCGCGAGTTGCCGAACGCTTGTTTGACGCTTGCCGACAAGCTCGTCGAAACCGGACGCCTGGCGCAGGACGAGATCTGGCATCGATTGCGCGTGCTGTTCGAAAATGGACAGGTCCGAGCGGCGCGACGCATGCTCGCCTATCTTCCGGGGGAATCGCGACCCGACGAACGACAGCTCTCGCTCGCCGCCTCCCGTCCGCGCGAAGTTCTCTCCGGAGTCCCGAGGCATTTCGAGCGTCGCAGGGTTCGCGAGCTGGCGGTGCTCGCCGCGGTGCGCCTCGCCGCACGCGATGCGCGCGCGGCGGCCGGGCTGCTGCGGGGTTCGTTCGGCACGAGTCTGTCCGAGCAGGATCGCGCGTATCTGTGGGGCCGAGTGGCGCACGAGGCGGCGCGCGGGCATGCCGCCGAGGCACTCGACTGGTTTCGAAATGCGGCGCAGACCGCGCTGTCCGATGAACAGCTCGGCTGGCGCGTGCGCGCCGCGTTGCGAGCCGGGGACTGGCAAACCGTGCGCGACTCGGTCGAGGCGATGGACCGCGGGGCACGTGGCAAGCCGAACTGGGTCTACTGGCACGCGCGTGCGCTGGCGGCGCTGGGCGACGAACTGGGCGCGAGGACGCGCTATCTGCGAATCTCGGGAGGCGCGGATTTCTACGGCTTGCTGGCGGCCGAAGAGCTCGGTCTCGCGCCAAGCCTGCCGGAACTGAGCCACGAACCCACCGAAAGCGAAATCGAGGCGGTGAGCGACTACCCGGGCTTTGTGCGCGCGCTCGCCTTGCAGCGCCTTGGCCTGCGCGAGGACGCGCGCCTGGAATGGCTGTTCACGGTGCGCGACATGGACGATACGGCCCTGCTGGCCGCGGCGGCGCTCGCGTGGCGCGCGGGCGCCTACGATCGCTCGATCAACACCGCCAATCGTACCCTGCTGCAGCATAACTTCCGCATGCGTTTTCCGTCGCCGTTCGCCGAGACGTTCCGCGAATACGCGCTCGCGCAACGGGTCGACGAAGCCTGGTTGCTCGGCATCGTACGGCAGGAAAGTCGCTTTGTGAGCGACGCGAGATCGGCAGCGGGCGCGCGCGGCCTGATGCAGATCCTGCCGCAGACCGCGCACTGGGTGGCGCGCAATATGCGGCGCAAGGGATTCCTCGCCCACCAGGTCATGGATATCGATACCAATGTCACGCTCGGCGCGCGCTACCTCCGGCTGGTGCTCGACGAACTCGAGCATCCGGTGCTGGTTTGCGCGGCATACAACGCCGGCCCGCGTCGCGCGCGCGCTTGGCGAGACGACAAACCGCTCGAAGGCGCGATCTACGCCGAAACGATTCCGTTCGGCGAGACGCGCGAATACGTTCAGAAGGTGATGTTCAACACCGTGATGTACGGGTTGCTGCTGCACGCCAATACGACTTCGCTCAAGAAGCGTCTGGGCGTGGTGGGACCCAGTGCCAAGAAGAATCTTTGATGATGCGGGACTTGCGATGGGGGTCGCGGCGCGAACGAATTGGCTCCCCTCAGGATCTCCGGGTGTCGCGCGAGAGGTTTGCGGGGCGCCATTCCGGCGGCGCCCCTTTCGCGTCACGCTGACGATCGGGCGAGTCCGCGCAGGAATCCGCGATGCACGATGCCGACGTTCTGGTGATAGGGGGTAGTGGCTTTCTCGGGCGACACCTGGTCGCGCAACTCGCCGCGCGCGGCGCGCGCGTGACGGTGCCCGCGCGCCGGCCCGAGCGCGCAAGGCCGCTGCGCATCCTGCCGACCGTCGAAGTGCTGCACGCCGACATCGGCCGGCGCCGCACGCTGATGCGGCTCGTGCGGGGACGCGACGTAGTGATCAATCTGGCCGGAATCCTGCACGGACGCCGGATCCGTTCGCGCGAGCGGGGGCCGAATCACTACGGTCCCGAGTTCGCCCGGGCGCATGTCGAGCTGCCGCTCGCGATCGTCGCGGCATGTCGCGAGGCGGGTGTGAAGCGCCTGTTGCACCTGAGCGCCCTGGGTGCGGCCCCCGACGGTCCTTCCGAGTATCTGCGCTCGAAGGGAGTCGGCGAGCAGCTGATGCTCGCCACCGAGGACCTCGACGTCACGATCTTCCGACCCTCGGTGATCTTCGGGCCGGGAGACAACTTCCTCAATCTGTTCGCGCGCCTGGCGGGCATCACGCCGCTGCTCGCCGTGGTTTGCCCGGATGCGCGGTTTCAGCCGGTGTATGTGGGAGATGTCG
>JAOUFA010000455.1 GCA_029858545.1 Betaproteobacteria bacterium | reverse complement strand
GGTGAACCTGGAAGACGGCAGTGCTTCCAGAAGGTTCGGTTCATTCGGATTCTGGCCGATGTTCATTCGGCGGATCGCCACCGTCACGATCTCCGCGCCCGAGGCTTCGACCGCTGCGCGTGTCTGCGTGAAATCCCTGTACTTCCCGGTGCCGATCAGCAAGCGCGAAGAATAGGTCTTGCCTGCGATGACAAACTTGTCGCCGCTCATCATAGCTAACCTCCCCCCACGGCAACGACGAGTTCGAGCCGGTCGCCGTCGGCGAGCGGTGTGCGCGCGTGCGCGCTCCTGGGCACGATCTCGCCGTTCTTCTCGACCGCGATCTTCCTGCCCGCCATACCGAGCTTCTCGACCAACTCGGCCACGCAAATCGAGGCCTCGAGGCGATGCACGGCGCCATTTATGCTAATTTCTATCATCAGACCAATAATACATCGGCGACGCGGCACCGACGCAACAATGCGGTGCCGCCGACTCACCCCGGCACGGGGCCCGGGCGGCTTTGATTGAGCGCCTCGATCAGTTGATCCAGGCGGGCCCGGTCGACGTCCTGCGGCACCGCCTTGGCATCGGCGTCGTAGTACGGCGCAAGCAGACTTTCCGCCATGCGCGCGGCTTTACTCACTTCGGGCAGGCCAAATGCGTGCGCCGTTCCGGCGATCGTATGCAACTCGCGATACATCTCCCGAATGTCATTCTCGGTCGACGTCCGGCTCGTCACTTTCCTCCGCAGCGTGTCGAGTCGATCGAGTTTCGCGGTCAGACTGCGTCGATAATCGGCGCTCATCTCCGCGATTGCGCGCGTGAACTCGTCCGGCTCCATCGCTAAGGCTTCCTGCCGGCTGCGGCGGCCGAAGTGAGCCCCAGCACTGTTCTCACCGCTTGGAGGAGCACGTCAACCTCGAAGGGCTTGGTGATATAGCCGTCGGCGCCGCGCAGGATTCCCTTGATGACCGCCTCGCGGGTCGCGATCGCGGTCACCATGACGACCGGCACCGTCTTGAGCGCCGGGTGCAACCGCATCTTGGCGAGCACATCGAATCCATCGGCATCGGGCAGCGTCACGTCGAGCAAGACCAGATCGGGCCGAGGCGGCTCGCGAAATGCCGCGAGAATCTCCTCGCGATTGCCGGCAGTGCGCGTTGCGAAACCCTCAAGCACAAGGTAGGTCCGCAACAGCTTCGCAAGGTGCGGCTCGTCCTCCACCACCATCACCGCGTACTTTTGCGCGGCAGGCAGCACACGCGCGGTTGCCGCGCGCCTTGCGATCCGGACAAAGTAGCCTTGTTCGCGCAGGGAGGACACTCCCAGCGCCAACTCATGCTCCGCACCCGCTCGCGCTGCCTCCCCATGCGCCGCCGGGACTGGAATACTGAAGAAGTCACCGACATCGATCGCATCGGAATGCAGTTCGCTGGCGCGCCGGATCAGTCCGTCGCTCACGAGCCCGCCCAAGGTTTCGAACACCACCTTAGGCGAAAGATTCCGGGCGCTTTGCACGATCTGCGCGACGGTTGCGCGCCCATCGACGAGCACGAGAATCTCCAGCTCGGTCGGCGAGCGTCCGGTACCCGTTTCGCGCAACTGGGCGTTTCCGCGATCGGTAAGGGCAAACACTTCCTCCCCTTTCACCATCACGGGATTCTCCCAGGTCCGGCGGAATTGGCACGGCACATATGCAATGCTCTCCGAGAGCGGATTGTAGAGACAACTCCGCCGTATTGCTGCCGGACGTCAGATGCGCCGTTGCCGAAAACTGCCGTAAAATCCGCCCCAGTGGCGGGTGTAGTTCAATGGTAGAACATCAGCTTCCCAAGCTGAATACGTGGGTTCGATTCCCATCACCCGCTCCACGCATCTCCTGGCCTACCGATCAGGAAACTTGAATCTTCCCGCGACTGGGAAGACCGGGGCTCACTGCCCCCCGCTGCCCGTCGGGCGCGGACCCCGCATGCGTTGCGCCTCGTCCCGCATCGCCTCGGCGCGGCGCTGCGCTTCCTCACGGCTTTCATCCGACTGTTCTATGCACCCCCCCCGGCGAACTATCATGCTTCCAATCACGGGATCGCTCGCGGGGGCGCAGTTGCGCGCGGAGCGCGACGCACCCGGTTCCCCGGTGGCCGTACATCCCAGGATGAGTGCCGATGCAAGACCAGGCAACCAAAACTGGCGCATGAGAACACCTCACAGGTTTGCGTAAAGAACCGAGTATGCCGTTTCACCGGCTCGCCCGGCAATGGCGTAGCGGGAAACCTAGACCAAAGCAGTCCGGGTGATACACTGCATGCGCCCATAATCACCGGGGCCGATGCGGAGCCCCTGCGCAATTTGTTTTTGTGTAATGTTGGGGTCCTACGAGGCTGATGGCTTGATTCCCATCATCTGCTTCAAGGCCAGGTCAGGATGCCAGTTTCCTTCGAAGGCAAGCTCGTTGTCGCGATCTCGTCCCGGGCGCTGTTCGGTTTCGAGGAGGAGAACCACGTCTTCGATACCCAGGGCGAGCGAGCGTATATCGACCTCCAATTTTCGCGCCTGGACGTTCCGGCGCGCGAGGGCGTCGCTTTTCCGCTGGTAAAGAAACTGCTTGCGTTCAATACGCCCGAGGCACACCGGGTCGAAGTGGTGATTCTGTCGAAGAACGACCCGGTCTCGGGATTGCGCGTATTTCGCTCGGCCAAGAGCGCGGGGCTAAGGCTCGAGCGCGGCGTATTTACTCGCGGGCGCAATCCCTATCGTTACCTCGACTCGCTCAAGGCGAACCTGTTTCTCTCGGCCAACGAGAACGACGTGATGAGCGCCCTGGAAGCCGGCTTTCCCGCTGCGCGCGTCTACCCGGAATCGGCGCAGGCCGCCGGGCGCCATGCCGACGAAGTGCGCATCGCCTTCGACGGCGACGCGGTGCTGTTCTCCGACGAAGCCGAACGCATCTACCGCGGCGAGGGGCTGGACGCCTTTACGCGCCATGAAACGGCGCATGCATTGAAGCCTCTTCCCCCCGGACCGTTCAAACCGCTGCTCGACGCGCTGCATCGATTGCAGTCGGCAGACGCCGAGGTGCCGATGCGGCTGCGCACGGCGCTGG
>JAOUFA010000454.1 GCA_029858545.1 Betaproteobacteria bacterium | reverse complement strand
TCCGGCATTTGAACCTGTATTCGACCTGGGCACCCGGGAACTGATGCAGCACGACCTGCATCATGGTGAACTTGTACAGATCGGTATCGAGAAGCGACTGGATGATCACGGCAATCTCCGCAGACCGCCATTGTAGCCGACCCGGCGCAGGGTGCCTCCCGCTTTACCCTTGCCAATCCCTCTATACTGGATATAATTCCATGTACAGAAACTCAGCGGACATCCACCGCCGTCCGACAGAGGAAGGAATCGCATGGAAGCGCTTACCGAACGTCAGGCCGAAATCCTGCGGCTGGTCCGCGAACTGACCGAAGCGTCCGGTTTTCCGCCCACCCGCGCCGAAATCGCACGTTGCATGGGTTTTCGCTCGGCGAATGCCGCCGAGCAGCATCTCCGCGCCCTCGAGAAGAAGGGCGCGCTGGAGATTTCCTCCGGCGCCTCGCGCGGCATACGCGTTCGCGGACGCGCCTCGCAGCGATCGGGAAGGCTCATGGAGTTGCCCGTTGTCGGCCGGGTCGCCGCCGGCAGCCCGATGTTGGCCGAAGAACACCTTCAGGGACGCTACCAGGTGGACCCGACCCTGTTCACCCCCCGCGCCGATTACCTGTTGCGGGTGCGCGGAATGTCGATGCGCGACGCGGGGATCCTTGAAGGCGATTTGCTCGCCGTACACCGCGGCGGTGAGGCACGCAGCGGGCAGATCGTCGTCGCGCGGCTCGCCGAAGAGGTGACCGTGAAACGCTTCCGGCGGCGCGGCTATCAGGTGCAACTTCTGCCCGAAAATCCCGATTTTCAGCCGATCGAAGTCGACTTGCGCCGCGACCCGCTTACCATAGAGGGTATCGCCGTGGGTGTGATTCGAAACGGAAAAAGTCTGTAAGAACCCAACAACAGCGGGGACTTAAGGGCAAATTTGGCGGCCCAGGCCGAATCCGACCTATATAATCAGCCGGTCGATTCGGGCTCCCTAATGGACCATCGCAAGCCTGCCACCGCAGACCAGTTTTCTATCCCCGAGCTAACGAGCGTGACTCCGGTCGGTCACCTGGCCGGGTCGCGTCGTGTCCTTGCCGACTTGGTGGACCTGCTGTACCGCCAGGCGCCGGTAAGCTTCGTCATCACGCTCGTGGTCGCCGCCATCGTCGGCTTCGAACTGTGGGATGCGCAGCACAGGAAGCTGCTTCTCGCGTGGGAAGCCCTCACCGTGCTGGTGACTGCGGCGCGCGCACTGTCGTGGTTCGCGTATTTCAGAGGCGCGCGGCGCAGCGAGCACCTGGAACGCTGGTTGCGATGGTACGCGCTCGGTGCCTTGGCAACCGGTGTCCTCTGGGGCATCGCGGGCGCTGAGTTCTTTCCGCTCCAGACCGATGAGCGCAAAGTGTTCCTCGCGTTTCTTCTGGCGGGCATGCTCGCAAGCGGTATTCCGGTGTTTTCCGCCTTCTGGTGGGTGTATGCGGCCTACGGCGTTGGCATCGTACTGCCGTTCACCTACGTTCTGGCAATCCACGGTACCCGTTTGCATGCCGAGCTGGCGTTGCTGGTGCCGTTCTTCTTCGCCGTAAACGTGGCCGTCGCACTGCGCCTGTCGCGTGTCTTCTCGGACGGCTTCAGGCTGCGCCATGCCCACGAGCGCCTCGCCCAGGATCATGCCGATTTGAACAACCAGATTCAGGAGCAAATCGACGAATTGCTCCAGGCACAGCGCGAGATCGAAGCCTCGGGGCGCAAACTCGCCCTGTTCGCCGAACGCGCGCCGATCGCGGTATTCGACATCGACGGGATGCGCACGATACTCGACATGAACCCTGCCGCCGAAAACACCTTCGGCTATTCGGCAACGGAATTGAGCGGCCGCAACCTGCAGCGCATGCTGTTCCCCCCCGAGGAACCCCTCAATCGCGACGAGTGGTGGAGCGACTTCATGAATGGCCGCCAGCCCGCTTCAGGAGTCCGGGCAAGTTGCATGCGCCGGGACGGCATTGAAATCATGTGCGAATTTTCCCTTACGCCGCTGGTGAACGACGAGGGCGATCTCATTTCCGTCATCGTCCAGGGCCGCGACATCACGCAGCAACTTGAAGTCGAACGCGTGAAGAAGGAATTCACCTCCACGCTCTCGCATGAACTCCGCACACCGCTCACCTCGATCATCGGCTCGCTGCAATTGATCAATTCCGGCATGATGGGCGATCTCGAACAGGAGGTCGCCGAACTGACGCAGGTAGCCGAGCGCAACGGGCAGCGGCTGTTGGACCTGATCAATGACCTCCTCGACATTGAGAAAATCGAGTCCGGCAAGCTTACCCTGAGCGTGGAGCCGATATCGATTGACGCCCTGGTGCGCGACGCACTGGTCCTCAATCGGGGTTTCGCCGACCGCTACAAAGTCCGTGTCGCAGTGCGCGGCGATGTCCCCGTGGTGACCGTGAACGGGGACTACAAGCGCCTGCTGCAGATCATGACCAACCTCATTTCCAACGCGGCGAAATTTTCACCGGAGGGCGAATTGATCGACGTCGAGGTCAAGATCTACGGCAATACCGTGAAAGTCACGGTCGAGGATCGCGGCCCCGGAATTCCCGCCGAATTCCGGCCGCGGATATTCAGCCGCTTTGCACAGGCCGACTCGACCTACACTCGCCAGAAGGGGGGCACCGGGCTCGGACTCGCCATCTGCAAGCGTCTTATCGAGCATATGAACGGCCAGATCGGCTTCCTGGATCGCGAGGGCGGTGGTAGCATTTTCTACTTTGATCTTCCGATTGCTGCGGTAGATGCGGCAACCCCCATTCACTGACCGAAGACCAACATGCCATCGCAACCCCTGACCCGCATTTGCTACGTCGAAGATGACGAGGATATTCAGCGAATCGTGCGCCTGTCTCTCGAGCGCATTGGAAAGATGTCCGTTGAAATCATCGGCGATCCTCGCCTGGCGATCGACGGCATCGTCGCATTCAAGCCCGACCTGGTGATGCTTGACTGGATGATGCCGGGCATGGACGGCCCGACGTTGTTCCGCAAGATGCGCGAGGACGCACGTACCAGTAGCCTTCCGGTGATCTTCATGACTGCCAAGGCGTCCTCCGTGGA
>JAOUFA010000061.1 GCA_029858545.1 Betaproteobacteria bacterium | reverse complement strand
GATCGAGCCAGCGCAGCACGCGGGCCGGAGCGTGCGCCTTCTTCCATACGCCGGCGGCGTACTTGTTTGCCTCGCCATAGGTGGGATAGACATGGATCGTGCCGAGCATCCGCTCCAGGCGGATGCCATGGCGCATCGCGGAGACGAATTCGCCGATCGACTCGGACGCGTGTTCGCCGACGATTGTCGCGCCGAGGATCCTCCCGCCGCGGCTGCCCGGAACGCTCAATACCTTGACCATGCCGCGCGCCTCGCCGTCGGCGATCGCGCGATCGAGCTCTTCCAGCCGGTAGACCGAAAGCTCGTAGGCAACGCCCCGCTCCTTCGCCTCGGTCTCGTTGAGTCCGACGCGCGCCACCTCCGGATCGGTGAACACCGCGCGGGGAATCGCCGAGTAATCGACGCGAAATTTCCTCACCGCGCCGAAGAGCGCATTGACCGCGGCATACCAGGCCTGGTGCGCCGCGGTGTGCGTGAACTGATAGGGTCCGGCGACGTCTCCGCAGGCGTAGATGTTGGGATATACGGTGCGCAGATGGTCGTCGGTGACGATCGTGCGCGCACCCGACACCGATACGGAGATGCCGAGTTCTTCCAGCCCGTAGCCCTCGGTGCGTGCGACGCGCCCCACCGCGCAAAGCAGCGTGTCGAACTCGATACGCGCTTCGCTCCCCGCGTGTTCCGCGACGAGATGCCGGCCGCCGCGGTCGGTGCCGAAGCGCAGCGCCTTGTGGCTGCAGCGCACATCAATGCCTTCCGCGACGAAGCGCTCCGACAATTGCGCCGAAACCTCCGCATCCTCGCGCGCGAGGATGCGCGGCAGCATTTCCACCAGCGTCACCCGCGCGCCCAGCCGGGCAAACGCCTGCGCCAGCTCGCAGCCGATCGGCCCGCCGCCAAGCACCAGCAACCGGGCAGGCAGGCTCCGCAGGGTCCAGATGGTGTCGGAGGTGAGGCAATCGACCGAGTCGATGCCGGGAATCGGCGGCACATAAGGCCGCGCACCCGCCGCGATCACGATTGAACGCGTGGTGAGCCGCCGCGTTGCCCCGGCGGAATCCTTCACCTCGACCTCCCAGGGCGAGACGATACGCGCCTCGCCGGCCAGGCACTCGACGCCGAGCGCCGTATAGCGCTCCACCGAGTCGTGCGGTTCGACGGCGCGCACCACGCCGCGCACGCGCTCCATGATCAGGGCGAAATCGGCCTCGGCGTGCGCAGTCCTCAGCCCATATTCGTGCGCGCGCCGGATCTGCGCCAGCAGGCGCGCAGACCGGATGAGCGCCTTGGACGGCACGCAGCCGGTATTGAGGCAGTCGCCGCCCATTCGGTGGCGCTCGACGAGGGTGACCTTGGCACGCACTGCGGCGGCGATGTACGCCGCCACCAGTCCCGCCGCACCCGCGCCGATCACCACCAGGTTGCGCTCGAATCTTGCCGGCCGCCGCCAGCGTGAATATGCGCGCCGCGCGCGCAGGAACTGCGCCGCCCTCGCTGCGAGCAGCGCCACCGCGCCGAGCAGCACGAGCAGCAGCACGACGATCGCCGCGACGCGCAAGCCCGTCATACGGTGCGGCAGGCCCGATCGCGGTCGTACGCCGGTCCCTGCGTGATGCGCGCGTAGTAAGACCGGTGCGCGTCCGAACCCTCGGGCCAAAGCTCGAGGAAGCGCTCGCGCCAGGCCGTCTGATCGTAGTCGAGCGACACCGCGTCGACGAACAAGCCTCCCGCGCGCGCTCCGTACAGCGCGCCCGCGCGAGGCGAGGACGCGATGCGCGTCGCGAGTCCGCAGTTACCGGCGCGAAAGTTCGGCATCCCCGCCGCGCCGTTGTTGGCGATCAACGCGTCCCGATCGACGCGCTGGAGCACCGGAAGACAGCTGTGGCTCGATGCGAGCACGCGCACCTGCGCGACCCGCACTGCGCGCCGCGCCGCGCGAAGGCCCTCGGTCGTGGCGAGTCGCTCCTGCGAAAACCCCCACCCCGCGAGCGAGTCGGCATCGCCGTGCACCACCGCGACGCGAACTCCGGCGACCTCGGCGACGAGGGTCATCGGCAGTTCACGCAGCAGCGCGAGTTCGCCGGACATGGTTTGCGACGCCGCGCGCAGCCGCTCCAGGATGCGATTCGAGCGCGCCACCTCCGCGTCGCCGACCCACTCCGGATAGCCGCAGCCGCAACCCGCCTGCGCGCCCGGCTGCGCGAGTTCGGTCTCGACATTGCCACGCGTCGCACCGTGCTCGAGCACGGTCCGGTTGATGTAGCCGAACTCGGCAGGATCCGCATCGAACCAGTGGAAATCGCCGTTGAAGACCAGCGCCTTGACGCCCGGCTCGGCGGCATAGAGTTCCAGCAGGCGCTCGAGCGCGTAGCGGTTGCCGTACAATCCACCCGCGACCCACAGGGATTCGACCTCGAGCGTCGCCGGACGCGCAAGCGAGGCCGCACCGTAGAAATAGTCGATCGGACAGCTCCTGCCCGGCCGTGCCGCACCGCCGATAGCCTCCGCAGACCACTGACCCACCGCCGCCGGCTCAGAGAACGGCTTCACCCCGCCGCACCCGCCAGCGCCCCTCCGCAGGAAGACCCCTGCCCCGCGGTGCAGCCATAGCAATGGTCGCGTACCGCGATCGGATGGCCCTCCAGGTCTCGCGCGATGAGGTCGGTGAGCCGCGCGCGCAGGTGTCCACCGATGACCAGCGGCAGGTCCAGCATCTGATTGAAGTCACAGTCGTAGACCCGACCTCGCCAATCGACCGAGATCATCGTACGGCACATCACCGCGCCAAGATTCTCGTCACGATGCGCGTCGCGCAGCAATGCCATGTAGTCGTTGAACTCGCCGCGCGAAACGAGGGTCGAGCCAAAGCGTTGGATCGGCATGTTGGCGAGGGTCAGCAGGCGATTGAATACCACGCCGTGCCGCTCGCCGAGCAGGCGGCGGTAATCGCCTTCGAGCGCGCGCTGCGGCGGCGGCAGCACGGCACCCTGCGGGTTGTAGACCAGGCTCAGGTCGAGCCCGCTTCCGGTCCGGCCATAGCCCAGCGCGTTCAGCCGGCGCAGTGCGCGCAGGCTCTTCTCGAACACACCCTTGCCGCGCTGACGGTCGACGTTGTCTTCGAGATAGCACGGCAGCGAAGCGACCACTTCGACGCGCTGCGCGGCGAGAAACTCGGGAAGATCCTCCTGGCCGGGTTCCTCGATCACGGTCAGGTTACAGCGGTCTATCACGTGTACGCCCAGCTCGCGACTGCCCGACACCAGTTCACGGAACTGCGGATGCAGCTCGGGGGCGCCTCCGGTGAGGTCGATCTGGCGCAGGCCCGCGATCGCGACAAAAGAGAGCACATCGGCGACGGTCTCGCGCGACATCATTTCAGTACGTCCCGGCCCGGCATTGACGTGACAGTGCAGGCAGCTCTGGTTGCAGCGGTAACCGAGGTTGACCTGCAACGCCTGCAGCTTGCCGCGCGCGATCGGCGGAAATCCGTAGCGCTTCATCAGCGGGAGCGTCGCGTGCATCGTCAGCCTCGGTGGCGATCTAGAGCATGCCGATGAGACCGGCATGCTCGCCGATCCCGCGCACGCGGCGCGCCAATATGATCACCAGATGCATCATCAATTTCGCACCGAGCCCCGGGTGCTCGACAATCATGCGTGCCAGCGACTCGCGCTCCAGCACCGCGACGAGCAACGGCTGCTGCGCGATACAGCTTGCGCGGCGCGGCGCGCCGTCGATCAACGACATCTCGCCGAGCACCGCGCCCGGTCCGACAGACGCCAACGCGCTCTCGCGGCCGTCGTCGCGCAGTATCGCTTCACCCTCGACGACAAGCAGCAGAAAATCGTCGGGCGCTTCCTGGCGGACAACTTCGGTGCCCGATTGCGCGCGATATATCTCCAGATAGCGGGCGAGCAGTCGCACTTCGGTCCCGGACAGATTCTCGAGCAGCTGGCAGCTCGGCGCGAAATCGAGCAACCGATCAGCGTAACGAACCGCGTCGCCGAGGTGTTCGAGCTGAGCCAACGGACGCTCGTGCATGGAGAGACCTGCCACGAAGTAGGTTCGGCCATTATGCCCAATCGCGCTGCGTCGATACAAATTTCGACTGGCACGGACGCGGCCCGAATCTATTCCCCGCCACCGCCGCGGGTCTGACGACCGATCGCGCGACGCCGCTGGCGCACCCCCTCGGCGAGCTGATCGAGCAATTTCACCGAATCGTCCCAGCCCAGGCAGGCATCGGTGACGCTCTGTCCGAACACGAGCGCCTTCCCGGCCTCGAGATCCTGGCGCCCGTCCACCAGATTCGACTCGATCATCGCCCCGATGATACGCACATCGCCCGCGGCAATCTGCCCGGCTACCGCGGCAGCGACCTCGGCCTGACGTCGAAAATCCTTGCGGCTATTGGCGTGCGAGAAGTCGATCATCAGGCGCTCGGCAAGGCCCGCTTTGCGCAGATCCGCGCAGGCCGCCTGCACGCTCGCCGCGTCGTAATTCGGATTCTTGCCCCCGCGCAGAATGATGTGACAGTCGTCGTTGCCGCGCGTTTCGACGATCGCGACCTGGCCGCTCTTGTGCACCGACAGAAAGTGGTGTTTCTGCCGCGCGGCGAGGATCGCCTCGACGGCGATCTTGACGTTGCCGTCGGTGCCGTTCTTGAATCCCACCGCCGCCGACAGGCCCGATGCGAGCTCGCGGTGCACCTGGCTCTCGGTGGTGCGCGCGCCGATCGCCCCCCAGGAAACGAGGTCGCCGATGTACTGCGGCGAAATCACGTCGAGGAATTCGCAACCCGCCGGCATGCCCAGATGATTGATCCGTACCAGAAGATCGCGCGCAATGCGCAAACCCTCGTTGATGCGAAAGCTGCCGTTGAGGTAAGGATCGTTGATCAGGCCCTTCCAGCCCACGGTGGTACGCGGCTTCTCGAAATACACCCTCATCAACACCTCGAGTTCGCCAGCCAGCCGGTTGCGTTCGGGGAGCAACCGCTCGGCATAGGCGATCGCTGCAACCGGGTCGTGAATCGAGCAAGGACCGATGATCACCAGCATCCGGTCCGACTGGCCATGCATGATCTCGCGCACCCGCCGGCGCGTGCTGGCAATCAGGGCCTCGGCCGGGGTCTCCTGAATCGGGAAGAAACGAATCAGGTGTTCGGGCGGCGGCAGCGGAACGATCTTTTCGATGCGCTCGTCGTCGGTGAGCGAAGTCTTGTCCGCGGGCACACTGTTCATGAAATGGTCGGTCGCTGAGGTCATGGGATTCTCGATCGCGTGCATGGGCCAAAAAAAAACCGCCAGGCTCTTCTGCACTGGCGGTATTCCTTGGAAGCTTGTCCTTGGAGCCTTCGGGGATGAAACTAGCCGTTCCCCTCCGCCAGTCGGTATGGGAAGAAGAAACAGAACCAGAAGTGGTGGTAACGGCTCATCGCGGGCTCTCCGGCCGTCATTCAACCACGAAGCGCGCCGCGTTGGCAAATCAACCATGCAGGGGGGGCCGCCGCCCCTTAGACGTACGCGAGCCAGCGCCCGCAGGCAATTGCCGCCGCCCAGATGAGCAGTGACAGGGCCCCCGCGATGCGCGCGCCAAGCGGCGAGGCGACCCCGCTATCCCAGCGATCCAGCTCGCCGGACATCGCCGCATGAAAGAGGGCCGCGTTGCAGCCCCCGGCGAAAATGAGCCCCATCTTCACCACGAACAGATCATTCGTCAGGTAGTCGCTTGCGTGCGCGACGAATAACGCCAGCCCGCTTGGCACGATGAGCGCGAAGCTCAACACGGTCCACGGCAGTACATGCGCGCTCAGCTTGCGCACCGACAGGGTTCGGCCCAGGCCGAGCAGCCGAACGTCGAGCACCGCTATCGAGCCGAAGAGCAGCGCGACGCCGACCAGGTGGATCGTCGCGACCGAGGGATACAGCCAGGCGGAATCGCGCAGCGCGACCGCGAAAGACGATGCCTCCAACGACGCGAACGCGGTAACCGCCGGAACCGCCATGCAAGCCGCGCCTAGAGGCGCTGCGCGACCCAGGCCGTGACCGAGCGCAGCGCCGCGGCAAGGCCCGCGGGATCGGTGCCCCCCGCCTGGGCGAGGTCGGCGCGTCCACCGCCCTTGCCGCCAACCTGCTGCGCGACATGATTGACGAGCTCGCCCGCCTTGACCTTCGCGGTGAGATCGGCTGTCACGCCGGCGACGAGCGCCACCTTGCCGTCGGTCACCGCGGCAAGGACAATCGCCGCGGATTTGAGCTTGTCCTTCAGCCTGTCCATGGTCTCGCGCAGGGTCTTCGCGTCGGCGCCCTCGAGCGCCGCGGCGAGCACGCGCACGCCCTTCATTTCTACCGCCTGCTCGGCGAGGTCTTCCCCCTGCGAACTCGCGAGCTTCGACTTGAGCTTGGCGATCTCGCGCTCGAGTGACTTGACGTGGTCGAGCACCTGCTCGATCTTCTGCGTCACTTCGCCCGCGGGCGCCCTGAGCGCCGCGGCCGCCTCGGCCAGCTTCGCGTCCTGTTGCTGCGCCCAGGCAAGCGCGCCCTCGCCGCTCACCGCCTCGACGCGCCGCACTCCGGCGGCAACTCCGGATTCGGAGATGATCTTGAAGAAACCGATGTCGCCGGTTCGCCGCACGTGCGTGCCGCCGCACAGCTCGGTGGAGAAATCCCCCATCCCGACCACGCGCACCTCATCGCCGTACTTGTCGCCGAAGAACGCCAGCGCGCCCGCGCGGATCGCGGCATCGTGCTTCATCACCCGCGCGCCTACTTCGTGGTTCTGCCTGACCGCGTCGTTGACGAGCGTCTCCACCTCGCGGATCTCCGCGGCGCTCATCGACTGCGAATGGGCGAAATCGAACCGCGTGCGCTGTGCGTCGACCAGCGAACCCTTCTGCTGCACGTGCCTGCCGAGCACCCGCCTCAATGCGGCATGCATGAGGTGCGTCGCCGAGTGATTGCTCATCACGCTGCGGCGCGTCGCGGTGTCGACCTGCGCGCCGACTTCGTCGCCGACGCGGAGCCGCCCGGTCGTTTGCTGACCATGGTGGCCGAACACATCGGCCTGGATCTTCAGCGTGTCGGACACCGCGAAACTGCCGGCGGGTCCGGCGAGCTCGCCCCGGTCGCCGACCTGGCCGCCGGACTCGGCGTAAAACGGTGTCGTGTCGAGCACCACCACGCCCGCCTCGCCGGCGCCCAGTTCGTTCACCTGCGCGCCTTCGCGGTACAGCGCGAGCACTTTGGCGCGCAACTCGAGCGTGTCGTAGCCGCGGAACTCGGTCCTGCCGCCCGCGTAGTCGAGCCCCGCGGCCATCGAGAACCGGCTTGCCGAGCGTGCGCGCGTGCGCTGTGCTTCCATCGCCGCTTCGAAGCCCGCCATGTCGAGTATCACGCCGCGCTCGCGGCAGATGTCGGCCGTGAGATCGACCGGAAATCCGTAGGTATCGTAGAGCTTGAATGCCGTGTCGCCATCGAGCAACTTGTCGCCGTCGGCGAGCGCGCCCTCGAGCACGCCCATGCCATTTTCCAGCGTCTCGGCAAAACGCTCCTCCTCCTGCTTGAGGGTGCGGACAACCTGCGCCTTCGCGGCGCCGAGCTCGGGGTAGGCCTCGCCCATCGCTCGATCGAGATCCTCCACGAGCTTGTGGAAGAAAGGCCGTTTTTGCCCCAGTTTGTAACCGTGCCGGATCGCCCGTCGGATGATGCGCCGGAGGACGTAGCCGCGCCCTTCGTTGCCCGGAATCACGCCGTCGACGACGAGAAAGCTGCACGCCCGAATGTGGTCGGCGATCACGTTGAGCGAAGGGTCGTTGAGCGAGGGCGCGCCGGTCTCGCGCGCCGCCGCCTTGATCAGATCCTGAAAGAGGTCGATCTCGTAGTTCGAGTGTACCCCTTGCAGCACCGCGGCGACGCGCTCCAGCCCCATACCGGTATCGACCGAGGGCTTGGGCAGCGGATGCATCACGCCCGCCTCGTCGCGGTTGAATTGCATGAAAACGAGATTCCAGATCTCGATGTAGCGATCGCCGTCGGCATCGGGGGATCCGGGGGGACCTCCGGCGATGCCCGGGCCATGGTCGTAGAAGATCTCGCTGCACGGTCCGCAGGGCCCGGTATCGGCCATCTGCCAGAAATTATCCGACTGGTATCTTGCCCCGCCGGGCTTGTCGGCAATGCGCACGATGCGCTCCTTCGGCACGCCGATTTCCTTCGCCCAAAGATCGTAGGCTTCGTCGTCAGTGTGGTAGACCGTAACCCACAGCCGCTCGGGAGGCAGGCGGTAGATCCTGGTGAGCAGTTCCCACGCGTACTGGATCGCGTCGCGCTTGAAATAGTCGCCGAAGCTGAAGTTGCCCAGCATCTCGAAGAACGTGTGGTGGCGCGCGGTGTAGCCAACGTTCTCCAAGTCGTTGTGCTTGCCGCCGGCGCGCACCGAGCGCTGCGAGGTGGTTGCACGCGTATAGGCGCGCTTTTCCTTGCCGAGGAACAGATCCTTGAATTGCACCATCCCCGAGTTGGTAAAGAGCAGCGTCGGGTCGTTCGCCGGCACGAGCGGGCTGGAGGCCACCACCGCGTGGCCCTTGGACTTGAAGTATTCGAGGAAACTCGAACGGATGTCTGCGGATTTCATAGGGGCGCCATTGTAAAGGAAGGCCCCGCTCAACGGCGTTTCGGCGCTTACTCCTCGATGCTGTCGCGTCCGAGGAGACGTCCGATCACGGCATGCGAGAAACCGCGCCCCTGCAGGAAGCGCGAGCGCCTGGCACGCTCCTCGAGCGTGGCGGCCGGCGCGGCATACCTGCGTGCAAGGATCGCCCGCGCGCGCTCGACATCGCTCTCCGCGGAAGCCAGCGCCATGCGCTCGACGGTCTGTTCCGCGATCCCTTTCGCACGCAGGTCCAGCCGGATACGCGCCGTACCGTACTTGCGCGACAACACATGCGCCCGCAACTCCGCAAAGCGCTCATCGGAGAGTTGCTTGCGGCGCTCCAGATCGTCAAGCAGCGCGACGAGCGCCTCGCCGGACTCGGCGCGCGGCGCGAGCTTGCGCGCCAACTCCATGCGCGAATGCTCGCGCCGTGCGAGCAGACGCAACGCCCGCGCCCGCAATTGCTGAGGTGTATCGGGCTCTTCCTTCACCTTCGCGAGGGTATGACCGCGGCTCAGGCCGCGCTCTGACCGCGCTTGCGCGAGGACACCTTCACCACGACCCTGTCTTCCTCGCCCTGCGTATCCTCGTTCGCAGCCCGCGCAACCTCGACCGGCGGATTCGCCGCGATACCCGCCTTCTCGCGGATCCGCGCCTCGATTTCCTGCGCCATCGCCGGGTTCTCCCTGAGGAATTCGCGGCAATTATCCCTGCCCTGGCCAAGCCGGTCGCCCTTGTAGATGTACCAGGCGCCCGACTTGTCGACCACGCTGTGCGCGACGCCGAGCTCCAGGATCTCGCCGTGACGCGAGATGCCTTCGCCGTACAGGATGTCGAATTCAGCCTGCCGGAACGGCGGCGCGACCTTGTTCTTCACGATCTTTACACGCGTCTCGGAACCGACCACCTCGTCACCCTTCTTGATCGAGCCGATCCTGCGGATATCGATCCTCACCGAGGCGTAGAACTTGAGTGCATTGCCCCCGGTGGTGGTCTCGGGACTGCCGAACATCACGCCAATCTTCATGCGCAACTGGTTGATGAAGATCACCAGCGTATTGGTGCGCTTGATGTTGGCGGTGAGCTTGCGCAAAGCCTGGCTCATCAGGCGCGCCTGCAAGCCCATCTGCGGCTCCCCCATCTCGCCCTCGATTTCGGCCTTGGGAGTGAGCGCGGCGACCGAATCGACCACGATCACGTCGACCGCGCCCGAGCGCACCAGCATGTCGGCGATCTCGAGCGCCTGCTCGCCCGTGTCGGGCTGCGAGATGAGGAGGTCGTCGGTCTTGACGCCGAGCTTGGCGGCGTAGGTCACATCCAGGGCATTTTCGGCATCGATGAACGCCGCGGTGCCCCCCGCCTTTTGTACCTCGGCGATGACCTGCAGCGTGAGGGTCGTCTTGCCGGAGGATTCCGGACCGTAGATCTCGACCACCCGGCCGCGCGGCAGTCCGCCCACGCCGAGCGCGAGATCGAGTCCTAGCGAGCCGGTGGAAAAGACCTGGACGTCCTTGGCGGCTTCCGAGTCCATGCGCATGATGGATCCCTTGCCAAACTGCTTTTCGATCTGTGAAAGAGCGGCGGCGAGCGCCTTCGATTTATTTTCGTCCATGGCTTACCTCTTTTAAGGGGGTTGGCATCTACGGCAGGCCTCCCTGCGAATCAAGCTCGTCTACCACGCCGACACTCGCCATCCACAGAGTGCCCGGGCCCACACCGGGTACTGTATAAACGTCCAGTCATTGTACCGGTTGACCGCGGCGCGCCGCAAGGGGGGCGCCGCGAACGCTCGCCGGCCGCGCAGCCGCTCGTGTAGTATTCTATTTTCTTCAATCGCGACAACGAGTTGGGAGACTGACAATGGCAAGTATCGCATTCCTGGGGTTGGGTGTCATGGGCTACCCCATGGCCGGCCATCTGCTCAAGAAGGGTGGTCACGAGATAACGGTCTATAACCGCAGCGCGGCCAAGGCCCAACAGTGGGTCAAGGAGTACGGCGGCAAGTCTGCGCCCACTCCGCGCGAAGCCTCGCGGGGCTGCGACTTCGTGATGATGTGCGTCGGCAACGACGACGACGTGCGCTCGGTGGTTTTCGGCGATTCGGGCGCCCTGTCGGGCATGAAGAACGGGGCGATCCTGGTCGATCACACCACCGCTTCGGCCATCGTCGCGCGCGAACTGCACCAGGCCTGCAAGGCGAAGGGCGTGGGCTTTGTCGATGCGCCGGTCTCGGGCGGGCAGGCGGGGGCGGTGAACGCACAGCTGGGCATCATGTGCGGGGGCGAGCCAGCCGACTTCGAGCGCGCCAGGCCGGTGCTCGAAATCTACGCCAAGATGTGCGCCCTGATCGGCGCCCCCGGCGCCGGGCAGCTTACCAAGATGGTGAACCAGATAGCGATTGCCGGGCTGATGCAGGGGCTGTCCGAGGCGCTCAACTTCGGCAAGCGCGCCGGGCTCGATATCGAGAAGGTGATCGGGGTGATTTCCAAGGGCGCGGCGCAGTCCTGGCAGATGGAAAACCGCTGGAAACCGATGAACGAAGTGAAGTTCGACGGATTCGGTTTCGCCGTGGACTGGATGAGAAAGGACCTCGGCATCTGCCTCGAGGAGGCGAGAAAGAACGGCGCGCGGCTGCCGGTCACCGCGCTGGTCGATCAGTTCTACGCGCAGGTTCAGGCGCGCGGCGGAAATCGCTGGGACACCTGTTCGTTGATGAACTTGCTGGCGAGAGATTGAATATTCCGGGCGCCGCCTCACGCACTTCCATGCCAAGAAGGGAAACCTGCCTATGCGACGGTTCGTAACGACCATGCTCGCCTTGCTCGCGGCCGGAGCCGCGCCGGCGCAGTCGCTGGAAAAGTTCCCGCTGCGGCACGGTGCAACCGAGGTGCCAGTCGAGGTCGCGAAGCCGCGCGGCCGCGCCCCGTTCGCGCCGGTGCTCTACATCCACGCCAAACGCGGCTTCGAGGACGTCGACCGGGAGCACATGCGTGCGCTCGCCGCCGACGGCTTCCTCGTTTTGGCGCCCGACTGGCTCGCGGGCAATATGCTCGAGCGCTGGCCCGACCGGCACTATCCGGAAACCGAGGCGGACGTCGAAGCGGCGCTCGACGCGCTCGTTGCACGCACCGACGTCTGCAAGGGGCCGGTGGGGATCGTCGCCAAGTCGCGCGGCCCCTACTTCGCCATCCGGCTCGCCGCCAAGCGTGCGAAGGACATCGCGGCGATCGTCTCTTACTACGGCCACTTCCAAAATCCGAATGCGCCTGAGCCGCAACAGCTCTTTTCGATCGCGCCCGAGGTGAGAATGATCAGTTCACCCGTGCTGATGCTGATCGGAGACGCCGACTACGAGCTACGCCGTTTCGTCAATGGCCGCGCCTTCTACGCGCTCTGGGAGCGTGGTGTGTCGGTGGAGATGCAGATGTATCCGATGGCGCGACGCGCGTTCGACTTCCGACCCGACGCGACACCGGAAGAGAAGATCGCCCGGCGCCATGCCGCGCTGCGCGAGCGCGAGTGGCTGCGGCGCTGGATGAAACTCACCCCGGAAGGACGTTGCGGTTGAGATGGAACCGCCCCGGCGAACGGCATCGACGACTGGCGCAAACCAAGCCTCCCCGCTCGGGGCGGCGCGATTCGACGACCGGAGATTCGCTAGGCGTTTTGGTCGAGGGCGAGTCGCACCGGCAGGCGCTGCGACCCGAAGGACCGGCTGAATTTCGCGTAGCGACCGGCAAGCAGCGCGCCGCAGGACTTGCACGCGCCGGCTTCGGTGAGCTGATAGTCAAGGATGTCGTACCAATCGCGGCGTATTACCGCCTCACCGCACGACGGGCACCAGGTCGCGCCTCCGGTGCCGTCGCGCACGTTCCCCGTGTAGACGTAGTGCAGCCCCGCTCGCATCGCAATCGCTCGCGCTCGGGACAGAGTCGCCGCCGGTGTCGCGGGAATATCGCGCATCTTCCAATCCGGATGGAACGCCGAGAAATGCAGCGGCACGTCCACACCGAGATGCCGCGCGATCCACTCGCATTCGGCAGTCAGTTCGGCATCCGAGTCGTTCTGTCCGGGGATCAGCAGCGTGGTGATCTCGATCCAGACCCGCGTTTCCCTGACGAGATATTCCAGCGTCTCGAGCACCGGCCGCAAGTGTGCGCCGGTCAGCTTGAAGTAGAACTCATCGGTGAATGCCTTCAGATCGACATTCGCGGCGTCGATCTTGGCGTAGAACTCGCTACGCGGTGCGGCGTGCATGTAGCCGGCAGTGACCGCGACCGTCTGCACCCCGCGCGCGTGACAGGCATCGGCGACGTCCATCGCATACTCGGCGAAGATCACCGGATCGTTGTAGGTGAAAGCCACCGACCGGCAACCGAGCTTTACCGCCGCCTCGGCGATCGTCCCGGGCGAGGCTTCGTCCATCAGCGTGTCCATCT
>JAOUFA010000453.1 GCA_029858545.1 Betaproteobacteria bacterium | reverse complement strand
CGCCGAACACGCGGATGTGCTCGCCGCCGCGCCGGCGCAGCAGGTCGAGCATGTACTTGAAATATTCGATGTGTCCGCCCTGGTACGAAGACACGGCGATTCCCTGCGCGTCCTCGTGCAGCGCGGCGGTGACGATCTCGTCGACCGAGCGGTTGTGGCCCAGGTGGATCACCTCGGCGCCCGAGGCCTGCAGGATGCGGCGGATGATGTTGATCGATGCGTCGTGACCATCGAACAGGCTCGCCGCGGTGACGAAGCGCAGCTTGTGCTTCGCCTTGTAACTCAGGCTCGTCGATTCGGACAGATCGGTCATGGAAATGGGCTTGGTCGGACGCGCAGGCGCCGGTAACGAATCACGCTGCGATCAGCCTACTTAACGTTGACGTCAACGTCAATCGGGCCGCGGCGACCGCGGCGTTGGCGGCGCCGCCCCGCCGGGAGGGCCGCCGGTGACCATAAATGCACGCCGCCGGCGGGGCAGTTTCACCGCCGCGGCATGGTATCGCCCCCTCGCTCAGGCAAAATCGGCCCATGGATACTCAAGTTCTCGTCGTCGGCGGCGGCCCGGTCGGGCTCACGCTCGCCATCGATCTCGGCAAGCGCGGCGTGCGCTGCACGCTGATCGAACAGAAGGAAGCGCCCCAGTTCCTGCCCAAGATGGAGCGCTGCAACGCGCGCAGCATGGAGATCTTCCGCCGCATGGGGATCGCCGATCGGATCCGCGCCGCAGGGCTGCGCGCCGACATCCCGATGGACGTGTTCATCATTCTGTCGCTCGCCGAAGCGCCGTTGCTGCACCAGGCCTATCCGTCGGTCGAGCAGGCGCGCGCCGCGATCCGCGCCTGCAACGACGGCAGCCAGCCGCTTGAACCCTATCAGCTCATCTCGCAATACACGCTCGAGCCATTGTTGAAGTCGATCGCCGAGTCGACGCCGGGGGTGACGGTACGCTACGGCTGCCAGCTGGAATCGTTCACCCAGGACGCCGCGGGTGTGAATGCACGGGTCAGGAATGCCGACGGCAGCACGGCAACCGTGCGTGCCGCGTACCTCGCCGGCTGCGACGGCGGCGCGAGCACGGTACGAAAGCAGCTCGGCATCAGGCTGCGCGGTGAGTACAACCTGCTCGAGCTGCGTCAGGCGCTGTACCGCTGCGACGAGCTCTTCGAGCGGCTGCCGATCGGACCGGGCCCCGGCCGCGGGCGACATTATCACGTCGCCGACGCGCAAAGCAGTTTCCTCATCATGCAGGACTCGACCCGTCACTTCACGCTGCATTCGGTGGTGGAGAAGGACGAGGACATGAAGACGATGTTCGAGCGCATCGTCTCGATCCCCGTCAAGTATGAAATGCTCACCTGCGCTCCCTGGCGCCAGAACCTGCTGCTCGCCGAGCGCTACCGAGAGGGGCGCGTGTTCCTCGCGGGCGACGCGGTGCACCTGGTGATCCCGACCGGGGGCCTGGGCATGAACTCGGGCGTCGGCGATGCGATCGATCTGTCGTGGAAACTCGCCGCGACGCTGCGGGGCTGGGGCGGGCCGCGCCTGCTCGATTCCTACGAGCGGGAGCGCCGCCAGATCGGCGACCGCAATGTCGGCGCCTCGCGCTACGCCTCGCTCGGCCGGCGCAAGTGGCGCGCGCAATACCGACCGAATATCCGCGACAACACGCCCGAGGGGGCGGCCACGCGCGAGAACCTCCTGCGCGTGGCCGCGGTCGAGCAGCCCAAATCGAACGAGATGATCGGCGCCGAGCTCGGCTACCGCTACGTCGATTCGCCCATCGTCGACGACCTGCCGGGCGGGCCCGAACATCGCTTTCGCGTCTACGAACCGAGCACCTGGCCGGGCGCCCGGCTGCCGCATGTCTGGCTCGGCGACGGGAGCGCGCTGCAGGATCGCATTCCCTACGAGGGGTACACGCTGCTGCGTCTCGGGCGCAGCCGGGCCGATACCGCCGGCCTCGAACAAGCGCTGCGCGCCACCGGCGCGCCGTTCGCGGTGCTCGACATTCCCGACGCCCCCGCGCGCGATGTCTACGGCCACGACCTGCTCTTGCTGCGGCCCGACCTGCACGTCGTCTGGCGCGGCAACCGCGCGCCGGAGGACCCGGCGGGCTTGGCCGCGATCGCGACCGGGAACTGAATCCTCGATGACTCCCTGCATAAAGCACGCCCATGCGAGCGGTCTCGGGAGCACAATGCGAACCGGGTCCTAGGGTACTTCGTGCCTGGCTGGGTCCGGACCTACCGGACTTGCGGCGCGCGCATCCTGCCGGTTCCGATTAAGCAGGTGCGAAAGCATGCAGCGACGGGAAGTTCTCGATCAGGCGCAATTCTTCTCGGATGCCGTTCGTCCGGGCATCGCGGCGTTCGCGCTGATCCTGGTGGGCCTGATCTGGTTCGGCGCGAACTATCTGGCCACCCAGGATCGCGTCCGGGTCATCGAGGGGGTCCACACCACTAGCGCAAACCTTGCGCGCGCGTTCGAGGAGCACACCACGCGATCGCTCGGCTACGCCGGGCAGCTCAGCCTGCAGCTGAAGCGTCAGTATGAACGCCTGGGGACCCGCTTCGACCTGGCGGGCTATTTCGAGGCGGCGCAGATCGACCCCGACCTGGTGCACAACGCCGCGATCTCCGACGCGCGGGGTGACGTCGTACTGAGTTCCATTCGCCCGCTGGCGCGCGCGAATCTCGCCGACCGGGATCACGTGCGGATACACTGGGCGCGCGACACCGGCAGGATCGTCGTCGGCAAACCCATCCTCGCGCGGCTGAGCGGCAAATGGTCCTTCGTGGTGAGTCGGCGAATCAATCGGCCCGATGGAGAATTCGCGGGGGTCGTCAGCGTCGCACTGAACCCGTTTTACTTCTCCGATTTCTACCGCCAGGTGGACCTGGGTCGCCTCAGCATGGTGGGGTTGCTCGGCCTGGACGGGATCGTGCGCGCGCTCTACCGGCAGGGACGCAAGGAGGGTGAACTCGGCCAGGATGTGCGCGAGTGGTCGGTGTACAAGAACCTGGCCACCGCCCCCCACGCCACCCTCACCGCGGTCTCGGAAATCGACGGCGTGCGCCGCATCGTGAGCTACCGCAGCCTCAAGGACTATCCGCTGGT
>JAOUFA010000452.1 GCA_029858545.1 Betaproteobacteria bacterium | reverse complement strand
CAGGCCATCAGGTCGGTACCACCCGACATCGAGGCCAGGCAAACATCGGGCTTGATATGCACGTAAACGTAATCGAAACCCTCGGGTAGCAGCGGCGAGCCGGTCGACAACAGGGTCCGCATGCTCGTCAGGCGATGCGTCTCGCGTGGCTTGAGCCCCGCTTTGGCGAGCGAGTCGATGAATTTCGCCGAGGTTCCGAACTGGGTGATGCGCGCGGCGTCGATGTAATCGAACAGCACCCGCGCGCCGGAAACAAATGGGGAACCGTCGTAGATACAGATCGTTGCTTTCGAGGCAAGCGCCGACGCAAGCCAGTTCCACATCATCCAGCCGAGCGTCGTGAAATAGAACGCCCGGTCGCCGGGCCGCATATCGCAGTGCAACTGATGTTCCTTCAGGTGCTGCAGCAACGTGCCGCCCGCGCCATGCACGATGCACTTCGGCACTCCGGTGGTGCCCGAGGAGTACATGATATAGAGAGGGTGGTTGAACTCGAAGCGCTCGAAGCGCATCTCGCGCGCGGCATAGGGGGCAATGAAATCCTCGAGCAGCACCGACCCGCCGAGGTCGCCGGGCCGCGCACCACCGCCATCGTAGGGCAGCACGATGCAGCGCTCGACGCACGGCAGGCGCGCGAGAATCTCCTTCACCTTGCCGAGCGACGAGAATTCCTTGCCGCCGTACAGGTAGCGATCGCCGCAAAACAGGACCTTCGGCTCGATCTGGCCGAAGCGATCGAGCACGCCCTGCACGCCGAAGTCGGGCGACGAGCTGGTCCAGATCGCGCCCAGGCTCGTCGCCGCGAGCATCGCCGCCACAGCCTCGGGAATGTTCGGCAGGTAGCCCGCGACACGGTCGCCCTTGCCAACGCCCGCCTCGGCGAGCGCCTGCGCGATGCGCGAACTCAAATCATAGAGCTGGCGGCGCGTGAGGGTTCTTCTCACTTTGTCCTCGCCCCAGAACACGATCGCATCGCTCTCGTCGCGCAGGGCGAGCAGATTCTCGGCGAAGTTGAGCCTGCCATCGGGAAACCAACGCGCTCCGGGCATGCGATCGGCATCGACCACGGTGCGCGCACCCTTGTCGCCGATCACGCCGCAGAAATCCCAGATCCGGTTCCAGAACTCCTCCTGCCGCTCAACCGACCAGCGATGCAGCGATGCATAGTCCTCGAATCCTCCGGCGCGCGCCATGAAACGCGCCATGTTGGATTGCGCCGCGCGCCCGGCATCCGGGGTCCACATCGGAGTATCGCTCATGCCACCACCTTGCTCCTTGCCCGCGTTGAATGCTTCTCTTCCGGAT
The DNA here is from genome assembly GCA_029858545.1 of Betaproteobacteria bacterium. Classification (GTDB taxonomy): domain Bacteria; phylum Pseudomonadota; class Gammaproteobacteria; order Burkholderiales; family SG8-39; genus JAOUFA01. The sequence continues at coordinate 1,820 of JAOUFA010000452.1, read as the reverse complement.
CTCCAATTGTCCCGGGTCTGTTGTCCTGGGTCATCAAGTTCATTCTACCGGCGAAACACTCATTCTATAATCCTGCGCATGGAACGCGAATCGATGCAGTACGACGTGGTGATCGTAGGGGGCGGCCCGGCGGGCCTTGCCGCGGCGATCCGCCTCAAGCAGATCTCGACCGAAACCTCGGTATGCGTGCTGGAGAAGGGCTCGGAGGTCGGCGCGCATATCCTCTCCGGGGCGGTGATGGACCCGCGCGCAATCGCCGAATTGTTCCCCGACTGGCGCGAGCGCGGCGCGCCGTTGAACGTGCCGGTCAGCGAGGATCGCTTTCTGATGCTCACCGAGTCGGGCGCCTATCGCGCGCCGAACTGGCTGCTCCCGGCCTGCTTCACCAATCACGGCAATTACGTCGTGAGTCTCGGCAATGTCTGCCGCTGGCTTGCACAGCAGGCCGAAGCCCTGGGCGTCGAAATCTTCCCCGGCTTTGCGGCGGCGGAAGTTCTCCACGACGAACACGGCGCGGTCAGAGGCGTTGCCACCGGCGATCTGGGCGTCGACAAGACCGGCAGGCAGACCGAGGCCTTCCAGCCCGGGATGGAACTTCATGCCAAGTACACCTTCTTCGCCGAAGGCTGCCGCGGCCACCTCGGCAGGCAATTGGAGGAGAAATTCGCGTTGCGCGCGCGTGCCCAGGCGCAGACCTACGGCCTGGGCCTCAAGGAACTCTGGGAGATCGACCCCGCCAAACACCGGCCCGGCCTGGTGATCCATACCGCGGGATGGCCGCTCGATCGCTCGACCTACGGCGGCTCGTTCCTCTACCACGTCGGTAACAACCAGGTCGCGATCGGCTTCGTCGTCGGCCTGGGCTATGCCAATCCCTATCTCAGTCCCTTCGAGGAATTCCAGCGCTACAAGACCCACCCCGCGATACGCGGCTTCCTCGAAGGCGGCAAGCGCCTCGCCTACGGCGCGCGCGCGATCGCCGCGGGCGGCGTGCAATCGCTGCCAGAGCTGGTCTTCCCGGGCGGCTGCCTGATCGGCGACGAGGCGGGCTTTCTGAACGCCTCGCGCATCAAGGGCAGCCATGCGGCGATCAAGTCCGGCATGCTCGCGGCCGAGGCGGCGCAGGACGCGCTCGCTGCGGGCCGCGCGGGCGATGCGCTGTCGGCCTATCCGGAGGCCTATCGGAAGTCGTGGTTGTTCGATGAACTGCGGCGCGCGCGCAACTTCAAGCCCTGGATGGCCAAGGGCCTGTTCACCGGCAGTCTCATGTTCGGTATCGATCAGGTATTGCTGCGCGGCCGTGCGCCGTGGACCCTCGCGCACAAGGGACCCGACCATGCTCAACTGCGGCCCAAGGGCGAGTTCGCGCCGATCGCCTATCCGAAGCCCGACGGCGTGCTCAGCTTCGACCGGCTGTCCTCGGTATTCCTCTCCAACACCCACCACAACGAAGATCAGCCGGTGCACCTGACGTTGAAGGACGCCTCGGTGCCGGTGCGCATCAACCTCGAGCGTTTCGACGCCCCCGAGCAGCGCTACTGTCCGGCGGGGGTGTACGAAATCCTGCGCGATGACGACGGCTCCAATCCCCGTCTGCAGATCAACGCGCCGAACTGCGTGCACTGCAAGACCTGCGACATCAAGGACCCGACGCAGAATATCGTCTGGGTGACGCCCGAGGGCGGCGGCGGCCCGAACTATCCGGACATGTAGCGCGCGCCACGGCCGGCTCGCGCGCACCCGCCTGCTCCGTCTGGCTCTCCCGCGCCGGCTGCTGCCTTGTCCTCCCGCGGCAGTATCCGGCTGCGTCGCGGGATCCG
>JAOUFA010000060.1 GCA_029858545.1 Betaproteobacteria bacterium | reverse complement strand
AAGGCGGGGGTGATGTGCTCGCCGACGCCTGGCTCGCCGGTGCGATGGCATCGAAACAGGGCTGCATTCGCAAGCCCGAGGACGTGAAAGGGCTCAAGTTCCGCTCCGCGGGACCGACCTTCGCGGCGATGTGGCAGGCGGCGGGCGCCTCGATCGTCTCGATCCCGAGCAATGAGGTCTATAACGCGCTGCAGACCGGCGTCGCCGGGGGCACCGACACGAGCTCGGGCAGTTTCGTGTCGTTTCGCATCTACGAGCAGGTGAAATGCCTCACCGCGCCGGGGGACAATGCGCTGTGGTTCATGTACGAGCCGTTGTTGATGTCGAAGAAGAGTTTCGCCCGGCTCGACGCCAAGCAGCAGGAGGTGTTGCGCGCCGCGGGCCGCAAGTCCGAGGCCTTCTTCGCCGAACATGCCAAGGGCCTCGACGACGCGATGGTGAAGGCGTTCAAGGCGCACAACGTGGAGGTGGTAACCCTCACCTCGGACGAATACGACGCCTGGCTGAAAGTGGCGCAGCACAGTTCGTACGCCACCTTCGCCAAGGACGTGCCCGACGGCAAGCAGTTGATCGACGCGGCGCTCAGCGTCAAGTAGGCCGATCGTGGCCAGGCGTCATGGCGGGGCGTCGGCGGCGACGCGCGCGGTGGATCGTTTCATCCGCGCGGTACGCTGGATCTCGACCTGCTTCGGCGTGTTCGCTGCGGCGCTCATCGGGCTCGGCGTGCTGGTGGTATGCCACATGGTGTTCGTTCGTTACGTGCTCAACGAACACACCATCTGGCAGACCGATTTCGTCACCTACAGCCTGATCGCCGCGACGTTCGTCGGCAGCTCGTACGTGCTGATGTTGCGCGGCCACGTGAATGTCAACGTGCTGCCGCATTACCTCGGGGCGCGCGGCCGCTACCGGCTGGCCCTGTTCAGCGCGCTGCTCGGATTCGGTTTTGCGCTCGTCGTGACCGTGCTCGCCGCGCGCTTCTGGTTCGAGGCCTGGGAGAACCGCTGGGTGTCGGACACGATGTGGCGCGCGCGGCTGTGGATCCCCTACAGTGCGATGCCGATCGGCCTCGGCCTGCTGACGCTCCAGTACGTCGTCGAACTGATCGGTCTTGTCAGCGGACGCGATAAACCGTTCGGCATCGGCGAGGAGCCGCGCTCGTGAGTCCGCTCACCCAGGGACTGATCGTGCTCGCGGTGACCCTCGTGCTGCTGCTTTCCGGGGCACCGGTTGCGTTCGCGCTGGGCGCGCTGTCGATCGTGTTCCTGGTGATCTTCCAGGGGTTCGATTCGCTGCAGGTGGTCGCCGAGATGCTCTACGCCGGGCTCAACGACTTCACGCTGGTCTCGATCCCGATGTTCGTCATGATGGGCGCGGCGATCGGCTCGTCTCCCGCCGGCAAGGATCTCTATGAGGCGCTCGACCGCTGGCTGTACCGGCTGCCCGCCGGACTGGTGCTTTCGAACCTCGGCGCCTGCGCGATTTTCGCCGCGCTCACCGGCTCCTCGCCCGCGTGCTGCGCCGCGATCGGCAAGATGGGGATCCCGGAGATGCGCAAGCGCGGCTACCCCGACGAGATCGCCACCGGATCGATCTGCGCCGGCGGCACGCTCGGCATTCTCATTCCGCCGTCGATCACCTTCATTCTCTATGGCATCGCCACCGAAACCTCGATCGGGCGGCTGTTCCTCGCCGGGGTGATTCCCGGGGTGCTGCTCACCGGGCTATTCATGCTGTGGACGATGATCGCGATCGCGCGCAGGGGTTTCCGCTCGCACGCGGTGGATTTCCGCTATAGCTGGAAGGAGAAATTCCAGTCGCTCCCCAAGATCGCGCCGTTCATCGCGATCATCGTCGGCGTCATGTATGTGCTCTACGGCGGCGTGGCGACGCCGTCGGAGGCCGCGGGCGTGGGCGCGGCGCTGTGCGTGGTCTTCGCGGCCGTCATCTACCGCATGTGGCGGCTGCGCGATTGGTGGTCGATCCTGCGCGACACGATGCGCGAATCGATCATGATCCTGACCATCATCGCCGCGGCGGTGCTGTTCGGTTACATGCTCACTTCGCTCTACCTGACGCAGACCCTCGCGCAGGCGATCGCCGACCTGCACGTCAATCGCTGGGTGCTGATGGCGCTGATCAACGTGTTTCTGCTGGTATGCGGCTTCTTCATTCCGCCTGCGGCGATCATCCTGATGACGAGTCCGATCCTGCTGCCGATCATCAAGACCGCGGGGTTCGACCCCGTCTGGTTCGGTGTGATACTTACCATCAATATGGAAATCGGCCTGATCCATCCCCCGGTCGGTCTCAACATCTACATCGTGAATTCGATCGCGCCCGATGTGCCGCTGATGAAGGTGATCCGGGGTACGATCCCCTACGTGCTGTGCATGATGCTGGCGATCGTGATCCTGTCGGTGTTCCCGGAGATCGCGACCTGGCTGCCCGACCGGCTGATGGGCGCGGCGCACTGAGACTCCCGGTCTGGGTGCCGGAGAGGTCAGGGAACCTGCGCGTGCGGCATGCCGATACGTATCACTTCGATGCGCGCCGCGAGGTGGCGCGTGGTGCCGCCGTGCTGCAGGCGACGCGGGCTGGGCAGGATCGCGGCGAGCCACAGCGCCTGCTCGGCGTCGAGCGCCGCGGCACTGCTGCCGAAATGCAGGCGCGCGGCGGCCTCGGCACCGAAGGCCGTCTCGCCCCACTCGGCGACATTCAGGTACAGCTCCAGAATGCGGCGCTTGGACATGCTGGCTTCGATCATGCCGGTGATCACCGCCTCCTGCGCTTTTCGTAGCCAGGAACGCCTGCCCGACAGGAAGAGGTTTTTCGCCAGTTGCTGGCTGATCGTCGAGGCGCCCGCCACGACGCGGCCCTTGCTCTCGTTGATCTCGATGGCTTTCTGGATCGCGTCCCAGTCGAAGCCTTCGTGTTCCAGGAAATGCGCATCCTCGGCGGCGATCACCGCGCGCTTGAGGTGAACCGAAATCCGGTGGTACGGGACCCAGCGGTGTTCGAGCCGCGCGCCGGGCTTGTGGAGGCGCAGCCGCTCCAGCCGGCTGCGCATGAACGCGGTCGACTCCGGATTATGCGACGACCACCACAACACCTGCGACAGAAACCACATCTGCACGATCAGCGCGCTGATGAGCAGCGCACCGAGTGCGATCAACGCCAGTTTTACGGCCAGTCGCCGCGCGCCTCGCATGTGAAAGGCCGCGAAGATCAACCGACTCGCAGCGCGGCGAGCACCGCGCGGGTCGCGGGCCGGACTCCGCGCCACAGGAAGAACGACTCGGCGGCCTGCTCGACCAGCATGCCGCTGCCGTCCGCGGTGCGTACGCCCGCATCGCGCGCGAACGCGAGAAACGGCGTATCGCGCCCGTACATCATGTCGTAGGCGAGCGCCTGCGGCGCGAACAATCCCGCGGGCAACGGCGGCAGTTCGTCGGACAGACCGCTCGAGGTGGCATTGATGACCATGTCGAAGGACTCGCCGGCAAGGTCCGCATAGCCGCAGGCGCCGAGCCGCGCGACGCCCGGATCGCCGGCGACCCGCGCGACCAGGGCCTGCGCCTTCGCGATATCCCGGTTGACGACCACGATCGCCGCCGCGCCGGCTTTCGCGAGCGGCTCGAGTACGCCTTGCGCGGCCCCGCCCGCGCCCATCAACAGTACGCGCCGGCCGCGCGGCGCGACGCCGAGGTTCGCCTCGAGGTCGCGCAGCAGGCCGGCGCCATCGGTGTTGTCGCCCCACGGCGAATCGCGATCGAGGCGCAGCGTGTTGACCGCGCGCGCGGCGCCCGCGCGCACGCTGGTCGACGCGCAGTACGCGAAGGCCTCGCGCTTGAACGGCAGCGTGACGTTGGCACCCCGCCCGCCCGAGGCGCGAAACGCATCGACCGTGCGGGCGAAGCCCTTGAGCGGCGCCTCGATGCGGAGGTAACTCATGCGCTGTCCGGTGGCACGCGCGAATTCGGCGTGGATCCACGGCGATTTCGAGTGCGCGACGGGATTGCCGATGACCGCGTAGCGATCCATCATTCCGTCCAGAGCGTGTCGCCCTGGCCGAAGAACCAGGTTCGGGTGATCACGATGAGATCGGTATCGCGCCGGATATCGGAGGGAAACGGCGCGAAGGGCGCAGCCATGCGCACGATCCTGAATGCCGCCGCGTCCAGCAGCTTGAGGCCCGAAGAGCGGTCGAGCTCCATCGAGTCGACGCGGCCGTCGGGCCTGATCGTCACCGTGAGGCGAAGATTGCCGTAGAGCTTGCCGCGTGCCTGGGCGGGATAGTTGATCGTACCGACGCGCTCGATCTTCATGCGCCAGTCCTCCTCGTATTGCGCGAAGCGGTATTCCGCGGCGCGCGCGCCGATGAATTTCTTGCGCGGCCGCTTCTGGTACTCCTGGTAGCGTCGATTGATCTCCGCTTCCAGGCGCATCGCCGCCAGCGACAGGTCGGACAACTCGCGCCCGGTCTGCTGCGGTGCGCGTTGCGCGGCGGGAGCATCGGGCCGGGTGTCGGGCGAGACCTGCACGCTCCTTGCCTGGTTCGTGGCGGTCAACAGCCGGTCCTGCTGCTTTTCCAGGTGGTCGACGCGGCGCCGGGCTTCGATCAGATCCTTGCCGCGGACTTTCGGCGGCGTCACCGGAAGGGGGGTCATCGCGCGACGCGCCTCGTCCGTGTCCCCGCCGCGATCGAGATTGGCCTGCGCGAGCAACTCGGCATTCACCGGCCGCTCGCGCGTCCGGGCATTGACGAGCGCCACCTCGAGGGTCGAATTGGGTCGATCGAAGCGCAGCCGGTCCGGGATGCTGAAATGCACCGACAGCAGGATCGCGTGGACGACGAGCGAGGCGAAGAACGACCCGATCAATAGCCGGGGCCTGCGCTCGATCCTCTCCCCGGATGCCTGCCGCCGCGGGCCGTAGGCGTAAGTCGCTATCTCGCCGTGCAAATGAGCGCCTCGATATGCGTCATGGGTCGGGACGGCAATTCTAGCCCCGCGGCGCAGCTTCTTCTTCCGACGATGTCACGACCGGCGCAAGATAGGTGCAGGAGACGCTGCGTTCGAGAAGATCGACCGCATCCACGCGCAGACGCACGCGCGTGCCGGGTTCGGCCTGCGGCAGCGAGGGGACCCGCACGACCAGCGGCAACCCCGCGAGCCGTACCAGGTTTTCGCGCAACAGCACCGCATCGATCTCCCGCAGCGCTTCCTGCAGCAGCCAACGCAGGCACCAGTAGGATTCCATCGCCCGCTGGTGCTCGTCGTACCGGGCATAGGTGATTTCGAAGGCGCGCAGCGTGGAGAGCAGCGCATCCGAATTGCGCGCGAAGGGCGCGCGCGCCCCCGACAGGGCCGCCACGAGCTGCCACTGGTTGACCAGGTCGACATAGCGCCGCAGCGGCGAGGTCATCCAGGCGTAGCACGACACGCCGAGGCCCTCGTGCGGCTCGGGATGCACGCTCATTCTCACCTTGCCGTAGCTCTGCACGCGATACAGGGCGGCAATGTCGCGCTCGGCAAGCAGTTCGCCCCAGCTCGTGTTGGCGAGAATCATCAGCTCCGACACCAGCTTGTCGAGCGGCGCGCCGCGCCGGCGCGGAACGATCTCGACGCGTTCGTCTTCGATGCGGAAGTTGTAGTCGAGATTCGAGGTATTCACGCTCGGCTTGCCGCGTTTCGCCTCGAGCGCGAGGGCGAACTTCCACAGCGTGCGCAATTCCTCCTCGTAGGCGAGTCCCGTACGAACGTCCGCTTCGAAGCCCTGGTTCAGGATATCGTAGTCCGCGTGACGCAGGTTGGCGGCGATGCGCACGCGCTCCAGGCGCGAGTGGCGCCCGCGAACCGAGAAGTCGCGTGCCGATACGTCGACATACAGCGATACCACCAGCTGCTCGCTGCCGTGATCGAGCGAGAAACGCTCCACCGCATCGTCGGGCAGCATCGTGAACTTGCGTCCCGGCATGTAGGCGGTGGATAGGCGCCCGCGCGCGATTGCATCGAGCGGCGAGCCGGGCGCGATGCCGAGCGCCGGCGCGGCGATGTGGATGCCGACGCGCCACTCCTCGTCGGAGCTGCGGCGCAGCGAGAACGCGTCGTCGATCTCGGTGGTGCCGAGATCGTCCAGGCTGAACGCCTCGGCCTCGGCGCGCGGCAGCTCGACCGGCTCGGCGGGCGGTTCGTGCGGCGCGAAGCCGGTGCCGCGCGGATAGAACTCGTGCAGGAAGCGGCCCAGATGGTAGGCGTGACTATCGGTCAACCGGTTGCAGCGCTCGAACAGTCGCGCCGGCGTGAGCCCCGTCTCCTTGCACGCCTGCTCGAAGGCCTTGGTCTCGGGTTTGTTTCGATCCGGCGCGTACAGCAGTTCATCGCGCAGTCGCGCGATTTCGTCGGGACATTCGAATCGCACAAGACGCGCCGTCCAGTCGGAGCTGCGCTCGAGCAGCAGGCGCTTCTTTTCCTGTGCCGCGAGTGCCAGCTTGAGAATTTCCTCGGGTGCCGCCTGGTAGCGTCCGCGGCCGCGGCGGTGAAAATAGATCGGCGCCGCGTGCAGCTTGAGGAGCACGCCGGCCGCCTCGAACGGCGCGGGTTCGCGGCCAACGTAGTCGCGCGCCAGATCGCGGAAGCCGAATTCCGCCCCGCCGCTGCACTGCCAGAGAAAGTCCACATCCAGCGCAGCGGCGTAGTCCTTCGCCTGCGCAAGCAACTGCGCGCCCGCCGGTTGCTCGTAGCTCATGAGCACATTGGCCGACTTGATCTTGGCGCGCCTGCCGTGCGGGCTTTCGATCTGCAGCGAGGCAGGCGCTTCGGCGAGCACCGCACCCACCTTGAACTCGCCATCCTCTTCGTAGAGAACGTTCATCGGACGCAGGCCGCCTCAGGCAGCCGAAATGCCGGCGAAGTCGAGGATGCGCGGCAAATGCTCGGGAAAGCTGCGCAGCATATGATCGCCGCCGTCGCGCACGGCCATGCGCGCACCCTCGTATTTGCGCGCCGCGAGGCGCCAGTCGAGGACTTCGTCGCCGGTCTCGAGCAGCAGCAGGTAGCGTTCCGGATCGATGCGTTCGATCGCCATCGAACGCCACTCCTCCAGATGTCCGCGTGTAAGCTGATAGCGCTCTCCCGAGTAGAGGTTTTCCTGGTCCCCCAGATAGCCTTCGAGACCTTCATAGGGAGTAACCGCCGGATTGATCAGCACCGCGCGAAGATTGCGCGTCTCGGCAAACCAGGTCGCGTAGAAGCCGCCGAGCGAGCTGCCGACGAGCGTAACCGGAACCGGCGCGGCCCGGGCGATTTCGGCATCGATGACGCGCACCGCCTCGGCGGGCCGGTGCGGCAGGCCGGGACAGGCGAAGCGCTGCGCGAGGCCGCGGGCTTGCATCCACGACTGCATCAAGCGCGCCTTGTGCGAACCGGGAGAGCTGTTGAATCCGTGCAGGTAGATGATCATCGACGAGGTGCAGGGGAAGACGGCACGCCGCAGCGGCATGCGCCACGCGCCACCCGAGGCGGCGATTGGAGGGGGATTATCGCGCGACGCGCGACGCGCGTCTCACTCGGAGTGCGCGCTATCGGCGGTATCGGGGGCCCGCGCCGAAATCGGGAACAGAAGCAGGTTACGCAGCAGACCGCCGACCGCGACCACGATGAGAAACACCGTTCCTCCCGCCATCAGGGCGAGATAGGTCGCCATGCCCTTCTCGCCCGACTTGACGGTCAGCGCATCGCCGTAGAGCAGGCTCGCAACCACCGCCGCCGCGGCGAGCGCGAGCGCCAGGATCACGACGTTGGACAAAACGAGCCTGACCCGGTTCACGCCGCGCGGATTGGCATGGAAAAATCCCCACACCACGACCGCGACAAGAAAGGCAAGAATCAGAATCATGAAATGCATGGTGTCAGGGTATCCGAATCAGAGTTGTCAAGCTCAATCAAACTACGCCGCGGCGCCCGGGCACATTGATCTGCATCACCCCGCCCGCGCCAGCCGCGCGAGCAGCTTGCCGTGTATGCCGCCGAACCCGCCATTGGACATGATGAGGACCTGATCGCCGGAACGCGCCTCGCGGGCGATCGCTTCCACGAGGGAGTCGATCCGATCGATGCATTGTACGCGCTCGCCCAGCGGCGCAAACACCGGCGCGGCATCCCAGCCCAGCGCGCCGTCAAAGACGAAAACCCGGTCGGCCGCGGTGAGACTTGCCGGCAACGCATCCTTCATCGCTCCGAGCTTCATGGTATTGGAGCGCGGCTCCAGCACGGCGAGCAGTCGCGCAGCGCCGACGCGCCGGCGCAGGGCCTCGAGGGTGACGCGAATCGCCGTCGGGTGATGCGCAAAGTCGTCATAGACGCTGATCCCCGCCACGCAGCCGCGCAATTCCAGCCGGCGCCTGACCCCGGCGAAGCTTGCCAGCGCGGCGCTCGCCTCGGCGGGCGGCACGCCGGCATGCCGCGCGGCGGCGAGCGCGGCAAGCGCGTTCGATCGATTGTGCGCGCCCGGCAGGTTCCATTCCACGCGACCCAGTACCTCGGCGTTAAAGCGCAGTACGAACCCGTCGCCCGACTCCGCGGGCAGCGCTTCCCATTCGCCCGGTGCGTCGAACCGTTCGACGGGTGTCCAGCATCCCATGGCCAGCACGCGCGCCAGCGCCGCGTCGGCGCCGTTGGCGACAATGCGACCCGAGCGCGGAATCGTACGCACGAAGTGATGGAACTGGCGCTCGATCTCGCCCAGATTCGCAAAGATGTCGGCGTGATCGAACTCGAGATTGTTGAGAATCGCCGTCTTCGGTCGGTAGTGGACGAACTTGGAGCGCTTGTCGAAGAAGGCGGTGTCGTACTCGTCGGCCTCGATGACGAAGTACTCCGATTCCGACCGTCGTGCGGAGAACGCAAAGTTGGCGGGCACGCCGCCGATGAGGAAACCGGGATTTCGGCCGGTCTTTTCGAGTATCCAGGCGAGCATCGAAGCCGTCGTGGTCTTGCCGTGGGTGCCGGCGACCGCCAGCACGTGCTTGCCGTGCAGCAGCTGCTCGGCGAGCCATTGCGGACCGGACAGGTAGCGGGCACCCGAATCGAGGATCGCCTCCATGAGGGGGTTGCCGCGCGTGACGACGTTACCGATGACCCAAAGGTCGGGCCGCAAGTGGAGCTGGTCGGGGTGAAAACCTTCGATGAGCTCGATTCCCAGTGCACCCAGCTGATCGCTCATGGGGGGATAGACGTTCGCGTCGCAGCCGGTGACCCGCCAGCCGGCCGATTTCGCGAGCGCGGCAAGCCCCCCCATGAAGGTGCCGCAAATCCCGAGGATGTGTAGATGACCGGCCATGATTTCGTCTGCGCGAGCGCGGGCGGCGATTCTACGCGATGGGCGGCTGCCCGCCGAGGACGGCACGCGGAGGTCGAGCCTGCGCTATGATGCCCACCTCTCCGGTCAGGCCAGCGCGATGAATCGAAAACACTTGCGCCCAGGGGGCGTGCGGCTGCGTATCGCAGCGGCGGCCGCGCGCATCATGGCCGAGGACGGCATCGACAGCTTTGCCCTCGCCAAGCGCAAGGCTGCCCGCCAGCTCGGCGTCGGCGACGAGCGGGCGCTGCCTGCCAACGAGGAGATCGAAGCCGAGTTGACTGCTTATCGGTCGATCTACCAGGCCGCAGAACACTCGGAGCGCATCGTCGAGCTGCGCCGTCTGGCCCTGAACGCGATGCTGCTATTGGAGCGTTTCAGGCCCTATCTCACCGGTGCGGTCCTGAAGGGGATAGCCGGACGCTACGCGGAAATCGACCTGCAACTGTTCCCCGAGAGCGCCAAAGAGGTGGAGATCTTTCTCCTCGATCAGCGTATCCCCTATACGTCGGTCGAGGTGCGGCGTTATTCGGGCGATCGGGTGCGCGCGGTGGCGCAGCTATCGGTAACCTGGGACGAGACTCCGCTGCGGCTCTCGGTCTTCGATCCACGCGATGAGCGGCTTTCGCTGAAGACCTCGCCGAGCGGCAAGATCATGGAGCGCGCCGACATTGCCGAAGTGAGCGCCTTGCTCGGAGCCCCGGACGCACGACGCCGGACAGGCTGAGACGATGGCGATCTCGCGACGCGAGTGGCTGGGTTTATCAGCCGTTGGCGCGGTGGCGGCGGCGGCCGGCGCCCTGGTCGGCCCGATCCTCCTGCAAACGGGCTCCGGTGCGGCGGAACTGATGCGCGCCGGTTTTACCGACCTCGCCGGCCGTCCGCGCAAGCTGACGGAATGGCGCGATCGCGCGCTGCTCTGCAACTTCTGGGCAACCTGGTGCGAGCCCTGTCGCGAGGAAATACCCCTGCTCGGTGACCGACGCGAGCGATATGCCGCCAGGGGGCTAGAAGTTCTTGGAATTGCGGTGGATACGGCGGTGAACGTCGCCAAATTTGTCGAGAAAACGCCCATTTCCTATCCGATCCTGCTGGGGGGATTCGACACCCTGGACTTGATGCGCAGGCTCGGAAACAAGGCCGGCGGACTGCCCTTTACGGTGATCCTGGATAGATCCGGAGTGATTACTTACAGCAAGCTTGGCGCGCTAAAAGAAAGAGAACTTGATTCGCAGCTGGCAGCCATTCTTTGAAGTCGGCACGTCTTAAGAGGAATTAAAACCGGACTTGCGCTAAGATGCGGCGTTCTGTCGCGAAAATGACTAAAAAATCAACATCCACTGGGCGTGTGGTTCTAGTTCTCAATGGACCCAACCTCAACCTGCTCGGTACGCGCGAGCCCGAAACCTATGGGAAGCAGAGCCTGCGCGACATCGAGCAGCGGCTCGCGTCGATTGCCCGGGACGCCGGGATCGTCCTGGAATTCTTCCAGGACAATCACGAAGGAGTCTTGGTGGATCGAATCCAGCAGGCCGGCCGCGACGGTGTCGATTTCATCGTCATCAATCCTGCCGCCTACACCCACACGAGCATCGCGATCCGCGATGCCCTGGCGGCGGTCGGCATTCCGTTCATTGAAGTCCACCTGTCCAATGTCCATGCGCGCGAGCCGTTCCGGCGCAGTTCTTTCCTTTCGGACCTCGCCCTGGGAACGATCTGCGGGCTGGGCAGCCAGGGTTACGAGTTCGCGCTGACCTATGCGCTGCGCAGGCTGAATGCGACGCCGGCGGGTTGACCCGCCCTCTTACTACAAGTGCACGACACAACAACACGGCCGGCTGAGGCTGGTATTCAAGCAAGGGAGTTGCCATGGATCTGCGCAAGCTGAAGAAGCTCATCGATCTGGTACAGGAGTCGGATATTGCCGAGATCGAGATTACCGAAGGCGAAGAAAAGGTCCGCATTGCCAAGAGCTCGGGCGTAAGCGTCGTGCGCGCCGCCCCCGCTGCCGCACCGGCCGCGTATCCGGCCGCGCCCCTCGCGCAGGCGCCCGCGCCGATGGCCGTCGCGGCCATGAACCCTGCGCCCGCCCCGGCGGCCGATGCGGTCCAGGCCGGGCATACGATGAAATCGCCCATGGTCGGAACCTTTTATCGATCGGCGTCGCCCGAATCCAAGCCCTTCGTCGAGGCCGGCCAGACGGTCAAGGAAGGCGACACCATATGCATCATCGAGGCAATGAAACTGATGAACGAGATCGAGGCCGACAAGTCGGGCGTCGTGAAAGCGATCCTGGTGGAAAACGGTCAGCCGGTCGAGTTCGGTCAACCTCTGTTCGTCATTGAATGATCCCCTCTCACCCTTGCGCGCGCCGCGTCGGCGCCAGTCTGGAAGCCCCGTCACGTGTTTGAAAAGATCCTGATCGCCAACCGCGGAGAAATAGCCCTCCGCATCCAGCGCGCCTGCCGCGAACTGGGAATCCGCACGGTAATGGTCCACTCCGAGGCGGATACCGAAGCGAAGTACGTGAAGCTCGCCGATGAATCGGTGTGCATCGGTCCCGCAGCCTCGCGCGACAGCTATCTCAACATCCCCGCCATCATCTCGGCGGCCGAGGTCACCGATTCGGAGGCGATCCATCCGGGCTACGGCTTTCTCTCCGAGAACGCCGATTTCGCGGAAAAGGTCGAAGGCTCAGGCTTCGTGTTCATCGGTCCGCGCCCGGAGAACATCCGTTTGATGGGCGACAAGGTAAGCGCCAAGGCGGCGATGACCAAGGCCGGCGTGCCCTGTGTGCCGGGCTCCGAAGGCGCGCTGCCCGACGATCCGAAGGAAATCGTGCGCATCGCGCGCAGCATCGGCTATCCGGTGATCATCAAGGCTGCCGGCGGCGGCGGCGGTCGCGGCATGCGGGTGGTGCATACCGAGGCGGCACTGCTCAACGCGGTGAATATGACGCGCGGCGAGGCGCTCGCCGCGTTCAGCAACGGTACCGTATACATGGAGAAGTTTCTCGACAATCCGCGCCATATCGAGATTCAGGTGCTCGCCGACGCGCACAGAAACGCGGTGTATCTCGGCGAACGCGACTGCTCGATGCAGCGTCGCCATCAGAAGATCCTCGAGGAAGCGCCGGCCCCCGATCTCCCGGCCAAGCTGCGCGACAAGGTCGGCGAACTGTGCGCCGAGGCCTGCCGCAAGATCAACTACCGCGGCGCGGGAACCTTCGAGTTTCTCTACCAGGACGGCGAGTTCTATTTCATCGAAATGAATACCCGGGTGCAGGTGGAGCACCCGGTGACCGAATTGATCACCGGCATCGATATCGTTCAGGAACAGATTCAAATCGCGGCGGGCGAGAAGCTCTCGTTGCGCCAGAAGGACATCGAGTTTCGCGGGCATGCGATCGAATGCCGCATCAACGCCGAGGACCCGTACAAGTTCACGCCTTCGCCGGGCAAGATCACTTCGTACCATTCGCCGGGCGGGCCCGGCATTCGCGTCGACTCGCATGTGTACGCCGGCTATACCGTACCGCCGTACTACGATTCGATGGTCGGCAAGGTAATCGCCTACGGAGCGAACCGCGACCAGGCGATCCGCCGGATGCGCATCGCGCTCTCCGAGATGGCGGTGGAAGGCATCAAGACCAATATTCCCCTGCACCTCGAGTTGCTGAACGACGGCCTTTTCCTGCGCGGCGGCACCTCTATTCACTATCTCGAGCAAAAGCTCGCCCAGGAGCCGAAGGACACGCAGGTCAAGTAATGTCGTGGGTGGCGCTGAGCATCGAGATCGACGAAGCGCATGCCGAAGCCTTCGGCGACGCGCTGCTCGAAGCGGGCGCGCAGTCGGTGTCGGTGGAGGACGCCGACGCGGGCACCGAGGC
>JAOUFA010000451.1 GCA_029858545.1 Betaproteobacteria bacterium | reverse complement strand
TTTTCTATACTCGCTAGTCAGCGTCGCCTTCCACGGCGTCGCGTTCGGTATGATCCTGTATGTCATTTCGGTCGGCCTGTCGATCACGATGGGCCTGATGGGATTCGCCAATCTGGCGCACGGCGTCTTCGCGATGGCGGGCGGCTACCTGCTCACCTGGACAATGAGCCACTTCGGCACCCCGTTTCCCATTGCCCTCGGCATCGCGTTTGCCGGCGTCGCGCTGGCAAGCGTTGTCCTCGAACGGCTGCTCTACTCCAGGCTCTACGGCGCGGCTGAACTCGAGCAGGTGCTGTTCACGATTGGCCTCATCTTCATCGCGGTCGCCCTCGCGCGCCTGGCGTTCGGCATGCTGCAGCAGCCGGTGGCGCTGCCGGACTACCTGAAAGGGCAGTACCCGCTGCTTGGCCACGACTTCCCCACCTACCGCGTATTCCTGATCGTCGTCAGCGCGCTGATGGTCGCCGTGCTCTGGTTCGGTGTCGAGCGCACGCGCTGGGGCGCGATGGTTCGCGCGGCGGTCGACAATCGTTCGATGGCGCAATCGATCGGCATCGACACCCGCCGCCTGTTCACGCTCACCTTCGCGCTCGGCAGCGGACTCGCGGGTCTGGGCGGCGCGCTCGGCGCAGACATCATCGCGGTGCAGCCCACCTATCCCCTGGAGAATCTCGTCTACTTCCTGATTGTCGTTGCGGTGGGAGGCATGGGCTCGCTGCGCGGTCCGTTCGTCGCGGCGCTGATCATTGGCGTCGCCGACACCGCGTGCAAGTATTGGCTGCCGCAGTTCGGCGCCTTCCTGATCTATGTCGCGACCATCGCGGTACTGCTATGGCGGCCGTCCGGCTTGTTCGGGAGGCGCGCGTGAAACACCTCGGTGGCTACAGCGCCGATTCACGTATTCGCTGGCCCGAGTGGTTGCCATGGATCGCGGGACTCGCCGCCTTCTTCCTGCTGCCCGAGTATCTCTCACTCGGCGCGCGTATCCTGATCTACATTCTGTACGCGCTGTCGCTCGATCTGATCCTCGGTTACGCGGGTATCGTCACGCTCGGCCACAGCGCCTATTTCGGACTCGGTGCCTATGTCGCGGGGCTGCTCGGCGCGAAGCTCGGCGTCACCGATCCGCTGCTGCAGGCGGTCGCCGCCACGGCGGCCGGCGGCCTGCTCGGACTCGTCACCGGCGCGATCATCCTGCGCACGCGCGGACTCACGCTGCTGATGCTGACCCTCGCCATCACCTCGCTGTGTCTGGAGGTCGCCAACAAGGCGACCGATCTCACCGGCGGCGCTGACGGCCTGGCGGGCGTGGTGATCGCGCCGCTTCTCGGGCAATTCCGGTTCGACATGTACGGCAAGACCGCCTATCTGTACAGTTTCGTCGCGCTGCTGGCCGGATGGTGGCTGGTAAGGCGGCTCATCTATTCGCCCTTCGGTGCATCGCTTGCCGGCATCCGCGAGAACAGCGCCCGCATGCACGCGATCGGCGCGCCGGTGTACCTGCGCCTGGTCACGGTGTACACCATCTCAGCGGCAATCGCGGGCTTCGCCGGTGCGCTCATCACGCAGACGAGTCAGTTCGTCGGCCTCAACGTGCTCGGATTCGAGTCCGCCGGCGAACTGCTGGTGATGCTGATCCTCGGCGGAGTCGGACGCATCTATGGAGCATTCGTCGGGCCGCTGTTCTTTCTCGTCGCGCAGGATCTGCTCGCCAAACAGTTTCCCGAATACTGGACACTGGGCATCGGCGTGCTGCTGGTGATGGTGGTGATGTTCGCGCGCGGCGGGATTCTTGGTATCGTCGACCGTCTGATCGCC
The DNA here is from genome assembly GCA_029858545.1 of Betaproteobacteria bacterium. Classification (GTDB taxonomy): domain Bacteria; phylum Pseudomonadota; class Gammaproteobacteria; order Burkholderiales; family SG8-39; genus JAOUFA01. The sequence goes on along the minus strand of JAOUFA010000451.1, from coordinate 1,310 downwards.
CTGCTGCGGAGAAAAGCGTGATCCCGGCGCTCGAAACGCGCCGGCTATGCAAGAGCTTCGGTGCCCTGACGGTCGCCGCCGACATCGACTTTCTTCTCGCGCCCGGCGCGCGCCACGCGCTGATCGGCCCCAACGGCGCGGGCAAGACGACCTTCGTCAACATGCTCACCGGCGCGCTCGCACCCGGCACCGGACAGATCCTGCTCAGCGGCGATGACATCACCCACGTCGCGCAAAGCGCGCGCGTGCGGCGCGGCGTCGGACGCACCTTCCAGATCAATGCCCTGTTCCGCAGCCTGTCGGTGCTCGACAACGTCGCCCTGGGCATCGCCGAACGCTATCGCTTCGCGACGCGCACCTGGCGCCCCGCGCACGCATACCGCGATTTGCGCGACGAATGTCTTGCGCTGCTCGACACGCTGGGCCTCGCCGACGAGGCCCGGCGGCGCGTCCTGGACCTTCCCTACGGCAAGCAGCGCCTGGTGGAAATCGCCATCGCGCTCGGCCTCAAACCGAAGGTACTTCTGCTCGATGAGCCCGCGGCCGGCGTGCCGTCAATGGAGTCCGGACGGATCCTCGAAGTGCTCGACCGCCTGCCGCGCGACATCTCGATTCTGATCATCGAACACGACATGGATCTGGTGTTCCGTTTCGCGCAGCGCATCACCGTAATGGTGCAGGGCGCGATCCTCGTCGAAGGGACACCCGAGGAAATCGCGCGCGACCGCCAGGTCCAGCAGGTCTATCTCGGCGAACAGCGCCATGACTGACGCGCTGCGCCTGCACGGCGTGCACGCCGGCTACGGCGAGACCGTGGTCCTCGAGGACATCGCCTTCGCGCTCCCGCAACGCGGTTCGCTGGCGGTGCTCGGTCGCAACGGCGTGGGCAAGAGCACGCTGCTTGCCACGCTCATGGGACTGACGAGCTTTCACGCCGGATCGATCGAGTTCATGGGCAAGCCGATCGAGCGCGCCGCCGTGCACGAACGCTCGCGCCGCGGCATCGGCTACGTGCCCCAGGCGCGCGAGATCTTTCCCTCGCTCAGCGTGGAGGAGAACCTGCTCGTTGCCGCGCGCCCCGGTCGCTGGACGATGCCGCGCGTCTACGACCTGTTCCCGCGGCTGGCGGAACGCCGTCGCCATTACGGTAACCAGATCTCCGGCGGCGAACAGCAGATGCTCGCGATCGCGCGCGCGCTGATGGGCAATCCCACGCTGCTGCTGCTCGATGAACCGCTCGAGGGCCTCGCGCCGATCATCGTCCAGCTGCTGCTCGAGGCGCTGCGCCGCCTGATCCGCGAGGATTCGCT
>JAOUFA010000450.1 GCA_029858545.1 Betaproteobacteria bacterium | reverse complement strand
TCCGTCGAGCGCTTTCTGCACCGCCTGCTCGATTTCGCGCTGCGAATTGACGCCAACCATCTTGAGGAACTTGCGGATGCTGAGATTGAACGTTTCCTGGTCCATGTATTCTCCTCGTTTTCAGCGTTGGTCGCGCCGATCGAGAATCTCGGCGGCGAGCTGCTTGCCGAACTCGACTCCCCATTGGTCGAAGCTGTTCAGATTCCAGATTACACCCTGTACGAACACTTTGTGCTCGTACAACGCGATCAGTCGGCCCAGGTTGCGCGCGTCGAGGCGCTCCAGGGTCAGCGTGCTGGAGGGCCGGTTGCCCGGATAGTGCTGGTGCGCGGGCAGCGCAGGGTCGTCGCGTCCGGTGGCAAGCGCCTCGGCCTGCGCCGCGGCGTGCGCGGCGAGGATCGCGTGCCGCCCGGGGTCGCCGTACGCTTCGTCGAACACGATGAAGTCGGCCGGTACCGCCTGCGTTCCCTGGTGCAGGAGCTGGTGGAACGAGTGCTGACCGACGGTACCCTCGGCACCCCATACCACGGGCGCCGTGGCGTAATCGACCGTTCGGCCCTCGCGATCGACGCTCTTGCCGTTCGATTCCATCTCGAGTTGCTGCAGGTAGGCGGGCAGCAGGCGCAGTGCGTTCGAATAGGGCAGTACCGCGTGCGCCGTGGCGCCGAGGAAATTCACGTTCCACACGCCGATCAGCGCGAGCAGCGCGGGCAGGTTGCGCCCGATCGGGCTTTCGGCGAAGTGACCGTCGATGTCCGCGCCGCCGGCCAGAAACTGCTTGAAGCGATCGGCTCCGAGCGCGCACATTGCGGTGAAACCCGCCGGCGACCAGACCGAATAGCGTCCGCCGACCCAATCCGGGATGGCGAGCGTGTCGGCGACGCCGAACGCCTGTGCCGCGGCCGGCTTGCCGGTCGCGGCGATGAAGTGCCGCGCGAGGTCTGCGCGCTGCGGCAAACCTCGCTCGAGCCAGGCGCGCGCGGCGCGCGCGTTTTCCATCGTTTCCTGAGTGGAAAAGGTCTTGGATACCGCGACAAAGAGGGTCGTGTGAGGGTTCGCGCCGACCAGCGCGCGTTCGAGGTCGAGCGGATCGACGTTTGCCACGAACGAGAACTCGAGTTTGCCTTCGGGCCGGGCCGCGAGCGCATCGACCAGGAGACGAGGGCCCAGGTCGGAGCCGCCGGTACCCAGATTCACGATGCGCGTGGCCGGCTTTCCCGTCGCACCGAGCCACGCGCCGCGGCGCACCGCCTCGGCAAGCGCGAGGGCACGTCCCAGCGCGGCCTGGGATTCGGCCGGCGCGGCGTCGCCGGAACGCAGTGCGGTGTGCCAGGCGGCGCGGTTTTCGGTGGAATTGATCGGCGCTCCGCCAAACAGGGCCGCGCGCCAGCCCGAAAGACCGCGTTCATGCGCGAGCCGCTCGAGAAGTTCCAGGGTCATTCTTCCCAGGCGTTGCCGGGAATAGTCGAGCCGCATGCCGGGCGCCTGGGCGGTGAAGCCCGCACCGCGCATGGCATCGCTAGCGAACAGTTCGGCAACGCGCACCGCGCGCCAGTCCTTTGCGTGGGCGGTGATCGCTGCCCACGCCGGGCAATCGGTGGGAGACGTGGTTATCAAGGTACCTGGCTCACTGCGCATGCTGGTAGAGACGGAGGAGCTCGCCCCTGTCGCCGGGGCGTCCCATTTCAGCGACCTTGATCCAGAGTTTCCCGGGGCTGTCGAGTTCGTTGCCGGGTTGACCCTGAACCAGGAGCAGCGTGCAGGCGAACGGTTCGAACGGGTTCCAGGTAACGGTCGCTATCTGCCCATGATAATGCAACGCGGCACGCTGCGCCCAGCCCAGCCCACGGCTCGCGACACAGGTCGCCTGCGCCGGAATGTGGCGCCGGATCGCCTGCGCCACGGGGACATAGGATTTCTGGTAGTCGGCCCACGGCAGCAGCAGCGATGCGAAGCTGGCCCATAGCATCGCGACGCCGGCGGCCCAGCGCGTCACCGCGCGCGCCGGAGAGGGCGGCGTACGCAGCACCAGATAGGCCCAGGTCGGAACCAGCAGCACGGCGAAGATAACCGGCAGCCACTCGATCTTCGCCACGAAACCGGGCGCGAGCCGGGCGAGGTTGTGCGCGATGCGCGGCGGAAAGCCCGTCATGATCGCGGCATAGCCGAGCCAAACCAGTGCGGCAAAGAAGGTGAAGGCCATCACGCTGAACCAGTCCAGAGCGCCCGCCGCGCCGCGTGGCAGGCGCGCGATCGCCTGTGCGGCGAGCAGCGCCAGCGGAGGCAGCAGCGCCGAGGAACCGAATTCCCACGCGTCGCCGAATATCGCGGCGGCAAGCAGTGCCGTGCCGACCATCGCCGCGGGCAGCAGCAAGCGCGGCTCGCGCCAGCGATCGCGCAGCGACCAGATCGCCCAGGCCGCCAGCGGCCACGCCGGCCAGCAGAACCAGCTGGCGGTGACGATGGAAGCGCGCAGGTTCAATGCAAAGCTGCCCTGCGTTCGCAGCGCCTCGCTCCACCACGCGGCGGCAAGTCCAGGCGAGCGCGCATGCAACAGCAGCGGCCAGATCGCGGAGATCGCGAACGCGAGCGCGAGGCCCAGCGCGATGAAGGCACCGACGCGGGCCGCGCGCCACTCGTCGCAGGCAAAAAGCGCGATGAGCGCGGCGATGGCGATCGTCACCGGCGCGATCGGACCGGTAAAAAGAAACACCGCTCCCAGCGCCGCGCCGAACGCTGCCCCCCAGAGAAGCGCCCCTTTCAGGTCGGTCGTGCGCTCGGTGCCGCGCGCGAGCGCCGCCATGGCGGCGCAGATTGCGGCGAGTCCTCCCATGCCGGGGCCGGCCTCGTGCGTGCGCACGATCAGGCCGATCGCGCCGAGGAAGATGAGCAGCGCCGAGGCGGGAAAGATGCGACGATCCTCCTCGACCGACCAGGCGCGCGCGGTCCTGAAAAGCATCCAGAGCGCGAGGAGGAACAGCAACCCGCTCGCCACGCGCGCACTGCCGTGAAATGGCAGCCACCAGCCGAGCATCCGGCCGAGCAGGGCCGCGATCCAGAAGTAAAGCGGCGAGGCGTCGAACCAGGGCTCGTCCACCATGCGCGGCAGCAGCCAGTTCCCGGTGCGCAGCATC
>JAOUFA010000059.1 GCA_029858545.1 Betaproteobacteria bacterium | reverse complement strand
CGTTCGAATTGCCGTTCATCGGCGATGAGGCGCACGTCGTCTCGCCGGTGTTCGACGCCTTCGTGAAGAAGTGGGGCAAGGAGGAGTGGGGCGCGGTGCATCCGATCGTGTTCCATTCCGCCGGCAGCGGTGTCATCCACACCAAGGAAAAGAAGATTGCGTCGCTGGAGGACTTCAAGGGCCTGAAGATCAGGACCCCGTCGCGCATGTCGACGGAAGCGCTCAAGGCGCTGGGCGCGGTGCCGGTGCCGATTCCTGGCCTCAAGGTCACCGAGGCGCTGATGCACAACGTCGTCGATGGCGCGGTGCTGCCCTGGTCGATTTCGCTCGCGGTGCGTACGATCGACGTCGCCAAGTACCACATCGAGACCACGCTGCACGAGCCCACGCTCGCGCTGGTCATGAATAAGAAGGCCTACGCGGGACTCGCCCCCGAACTCAGGAAGGTGCTCGACGCCAACTCCGGCGCGTGGCTGGCCGAGGAGTTTGGCCGTCGCTGGGAGGAGGACGACGCTCGCGGCGCGGCCAAGGCGAAGAAGCTCGGCCATGTGATCGTCAAGATTTCCGCCGCAGAAGAGGCGCGCTGGCGCAAGGTCGCGCAGCCGGTCTACGATGAGTGGATCAAGGAAATGACCGAGAAAGGGCTGCGCGGCAAGGAAATGGTCGAGGACGCCGAACGCATGGTGGCGCAGGCCCGCGCCGCCGCGAAGAAGAACTGACCTCACCAGAACCCGCAAGACTTGCGCCGCAACCGGCGCCCGCGGGCCGTGGCGTGATCGCCGGCGATCCGCGGGCGGGCGGCGCCCGTACTGAGGATCCGCCGTGCCAGACCCGATTATCATTCGCCTCGCCAAATGGCTCGCCTACGCCGGCGGCGGATTGCTGCTCGTCGCGGTTGCCGTCACGCTGGTGAGCGTCACGGGGCGCTACGCGTTCGCCCAACCGGTGCCGGGCGACTATGAGCTCATCGAGATGATCTGCGCGGTAGGGGTGTTTCTCTTTCTGCCCTATACGCATGCCGTGGGCGGCAATATCGGCGCCGATTTCTTCACCTCGGGTCTGCCGGTCCACTGGCGACGGCGGCTCGACCTGACGCATGACCTGGTCTTCGCGCTTATCGCGGTGTTGCTCACCTGGCGCGTCGGTGCGGGTTTTGCCAACAAGTATTCGGGCGGCGAGGTGAGCATTCTCATCGGCATACCGATCTGGTGGGCGTTCGGTTTCGCCTGCCTGTCGATGGCATTGCTCGCCGTGGTCTGCATCTGGCGCGTGGTGCGCACGATCGGCGAGTTGCGCGGCGAGTGATGGCGAACCTGGGACTCGGCGGCGCGCTGTTCGCGTTGATGATGGTGCTCATCGTCGTGCGCATGCCGATTGCGATTTCCATGCTGCTGTGCGGCGCGCTCGGCTTTGGACTGCTGGCGGGGTGGCAACCGCTGATGGCGATGCTCGCCGACGTACCGTATTCGCGTGTCGCCAACTACGAATTGACCGTCATTCCGCTGTTTGTCCTGATGGGGCAGTTCGCCGCTCACAGCACGATCGGCAGCTCGCTGTACCAGTCGGCGCGTGCCTGGGTCGGTCACTTCCGCGGCGGCCTCGCGATGGCCACCATCGGCGGCTGCGCCGCATTCGGTGCGATCTGCGGATCCTCGGTGGCCACCGGCGCGACCATGGCCTCGATCGCGATGCCCGAGATGCGGCGCTACGGCTATTCGGGCGCTCTGTCGACCGGCGTGCTGGCCGCGGGCGGCACGCTCGGTATCCTCATCCCGCCGTCGATCATCCTCGTCATTTACGCGATTCTCACCGAACAGTCCCTGGCGCACCTGTTTCTTGCCGCGATCATCCCCGGCCTGATCGCGACGGTGGGTTACGCGCTGGCAATCTGGGTGTATGTGCGCGTTGTACCCGGGGCAGGACCCGCGGTCGAACCCGCGCCCTGGCGCGAACGCGTGCGCAGTCTGGGCGCGATCGGTCCGGTCGCTGCGATCTTCTTTCTGGTGATCGGCGGCATCTACTTCGGTGTATTCACGCCGACCGAGGGCGCGGCGGTCGGGGCTGCGGCCACGGGCGGTCTGGCCTGGGCGATGGGCGGGCTGCGCAAGGAGGGCGTGCGTAAGGCGATCCTCGAAACGGCCAAGGTCACGGGAATGATCTATCTGATCCTGATCGGCGCCGAGTTCTATTCGGCGTTTCTCGCGCTGTCACAGCTGCCGCAGGGCCTGTCGCAGTGGATTGGCGGGCTGGGTTGGTCGCCCTATGCCGTGCTGCTGATGATCGTCGGCATCTACCTTCTGCTCGGCTGCGTGATGGACGGACTGGCGATGATTCTGGTGACTGTCCCGGTCTTCCTGCCGCTGGTGCTGGGGCTGGATTTCGGCATGTCGCCGGAAGCGACCGCGGTCTGGTTCGGCATTCTGGTGTTGGTGGTGGTCGAAGTAGGTCTGATCACGCCGCCGATCGGCATCAATGTCTATGTCATCAACTCGATGGCCGAGGGAGTGCCGATGCGCGATTCGTTCCGCGGCATCGTGCCGTTTTTCGTCTCGGATCTGGTGCGTATCGCCCTCATCATCGCCGTGCCAACGACGACCACCTGGCTCGCCGGGCTAAGCTGAAACCTTCCGGCCCCCGCCGATCTCCGGCGGCCGGGCCTTGCCTGGCGGATAATGCGCGGGGCGCTTGATTCGCAAAGAGGGGGGAATATGCAGGGCAAGATCGGACTCGAGGAACATTTTTCCGGCGAGGATACGCTCGCCGACTCGCAGGGCTTCGTAGGCGATGACATTTGGCGCGAACTGAAAGCGAATCTCCTCGATGTCGGCGACCGGCGCCTGGCCCAGATGGATCGCTATGGCATGGAGCGGATGATCGTTTCGCTCAATGCGCCGGCGGTGCAGAAAATCCCCGACACCCGGAAAGCCATCGAGGTCGCGCGCCGCGCCAACGATCTGCTCGCCGAGCATATCGCCAGGCGCCCGGAGCGCTTCTCCGGGTTCGCCGCACTGGCGATGCACGATCCGGAGGCGGCCGCGCTCGAGTTGCGCCGCTGCGTGAAAGAGTTGGGTTTCGTCGGCGCGCTGGTGAACGGTTTCTCCAATGTCGGCAGCGCCGAGAACTGCGTGTACTACGACTTGAAACAGTATTGGCCGTTCTGGGGCGTGGTCGAGGAGCTCGATGTGCCGTTCTATTTGCATCCGCGTCCGCCGAGCCAGATCAAAGCCTACGAGGGCCATCCCTGGCTGGTCGGCCCGGCCTACGGCTTTGCGGCCGAGACCGGGCTGCACGCGCTGCGATTGCTCGGCAGCGGTCTGTTCGACAAATATCCCCGGCTCCGATTGATCCTCGGACATATGGGCGAGAACCTGCCGTTTCACCTTTATCGCTCCGACCGGCGCGTCGCCTGGTCGCCGATGGGTTATCCGGCGAAGAAGAATTTCCGCGAGTATTTCCAGAGCAATGTTTTCATCACCACCGCCGGAAATTTCCGCACCCAGACCCTGATCGACTGCATGCTCGAGCTTGGCGCCGACCGCATCCTCTTTTCGAGCGATTATCCGTTCGAGGCGGTCCAGGAGGCGGCGGAATGGTTCGACGCGACGCCGATCAGCGAAGGCGACCGACTCAAGATCGGCCGCGAAAATTCGCGCAAGCTATTCAGGCTGCCGTGACGCCACCGCGCGTGCGCAGGAACGTTGTTTGACGGGAGTCAACGGGGTCGGTCCGGATTTCTGCTTGAATACGATTCGTCTTGCGATGTCGCAAGCGAGGTTTCAATCGGATCAATCTTGAGGATTCCTATCATGGACGCACCGGTAAGTCCCGCGCTCGCCAAGGAGAAATTGGTCGAGGATTTTCGCGCGGTGGTGAGCGATACGGAAGAATTGCTGCGCGCGACCGCGAATCAGACCGGCGAGCGCATTGCCGCGGCGAGGGCGCGCGCGGAAGAGACGCTGCGCGAGGCGAGAGTGCGGCTCGAACAACTGCAGGAAAGCGCGCTCGAACGCGGCAAGGCGGCCGCGCGGCAAACCGACCAGTATGTGCACGAGCATCCCTGGCAGGCGATCGGCATATCGGCCGGGGTCGGCATGCTCCTGGGCATGCTGATCGGAAGCCGCCGCTGAGCGCATGAGCGACTCGGGCGCCGGGCGCCGCGCGGCGCCCGACGAAGGGTTGATGGCGTCGTTGCGGCGCTTGCTCGCGACGCTGCTCGAGTCGTTGCGTACGCGCCTGCAAATCCTCGCTGTCGAGTGCGAGGAGGAACGCGAGCGGCTGCGCGAGATCGTGCTGTACGGCGTCGCGTCGCTGTTCTTTCTCGCCCTGGGATTTGTCCTGCTCTCCTTGCTGCTGATTGCGCTGTTCTGGGACAGCCATCGGCTCACCGTGATCGCGGTGCTGGCGGCGGTATATCTCGTTGCCGGCGGTGCGGCGGCGGCGGTCGTGCGCGCGAAAGCCAGGAATCGCCCGGCGATGTTTTCCGCCACGCTCGCCGAACTGGCCGATGACTATCGGCGACTGAGGGAGGGGCTGTGAATTCGCGCCTCGCGTTGATTCACCGGCGCCAGCAGCTGCTGCGCCTGAGCGTCGAAGCGCAAAGGCGGGCGTTCGCGGAGATCGGCGAACGCTGGCGTTTGCCGCTCGCGGTCGGCGATGCCGGAATCGCGGCGGCACGCAGCCTGCGCCGGCACCCCGTCCTGCTGGGTGTGGTCGTGGCGCTGGCGGTGAACGTCCCGCGATCGCGTGCCCGGCGCTGGACGGGGCTCGCGGTCGCGTTCTGGCAGGGATACAAGACGCTGCTCGCGGCCCGATCGCAAAGCAGCGGCTGAATCCGGCGGATGCGCGTGGCGTAAGGCGGCGCGCGTATCGGCGCGCTCGCGTCACTCCCGATACATATGGTCTTCGTGCGGTGCGCATCGCGTCGGATGCGCCCGACGCAGCGTATCGTGTTGTCTGCGGGAGTAAGGCCCTGTAGAATTTGCCGGCAACGATGAAGACCCCGCGCAGACGGAAATCATGTCAGGCGCGTATCACGGGTGTGAATTGCGGGCGCGGATCTCGGCCACGAGTGCACCGATTCCCGGGCGCGTGCCTTCAATCAGGGGAGCGATGTTACCGATGTTGCATTTGACCAGTCTCGGCATCGTGCTCTACGCATTCTGGCTGCTGCTGTCCGGCTATTTCGAACCGTTCCTGCTGGCCGCCGGCGCCGGGTCGGCGCTTTGCGTGGTGCTGCTTTCGCGGCGCATGAGGATTGTCGATCGCGAAGGTCACCCGATCCAGATGATCGTTTCCGTCGTTTCGTACTGGCCGTGGCTGATCAAGGAAATTGCCAAATCGGCCTGGGACGTCTCGCGCATCATCGTCGATCCCCGGCTGCCGATCAGTCCGACGCTGGTGCGCTTCAGACCGACGCAGAAGTCGCAGGTCGGATTGGCCACGCACGCCAACTCGATCACCCTTACCCCCGGGACGATCACCGTCGAAGCGACGCAGGACGAATTCCTCGTGCATGCGCTGACCCGGGCCGCGGGCGCGGGGGTGATCGACAGCGAGATGGACCGGCGCGTGTCCAGAGTCGAGAGCTACCGCTGATGTTTGCCGCGGGCGCCCTCGCCCTGCTGGTCGCGCTGGCGCTTGCGCTGGCACGCGCGATTCTTGGGCCGACGGTATTCGACCGTCTGCAGGCGGCGAACACCGTGGGCACGGTGGCGATGCTGATGCTAGCGGTGATCGGTTTTCTCACCGGACGACCGGAGTTCCTGGATCTCGCCCTGGTCTACGGTTTGCTCAACGTCGTGGGCACGATCGCGGTACTGAAGTTCTTCCGCTACGGGGATCTCGGCGAACCGGGCGAGCCCGCGGACGAGGCGGGGCGACGGCCGTGAGCATGCTCGCGGATGTTGTGAGCTGGATCGCTATCGTCGCCGGCGGCGCCTTCTGCGTGGTCGGCACGCTTGGCATGGTGCGCATGCCAGATTTCTATACGCGCATGCACGCAGCGAGTATTGCCGATACCGCGGGCGCGGGACTGATGCTGTTCGGTCTGCTGCTGCAGGCCGGCTTCAGCCTGATCGCGGTGAAGCTCGTGATGATCGGTTTGCTGATTTTTTTCACGAGCCCGACGGCCACGCACGCGCTCGCCAAGGCGGCACGAGCGCGCGGCGTGCAGCCGCTGCTCGCCCCCGAGGAGGATCCATCGAAACGCTGATCGTCATGACGCTGCTCACCATGATGGCGATACTGACCGTGGCGATCGTGGTGCAACGCAATCTGTTTGCGGTGGTGGTATTCGGTTCCCTCTACAGCTTTCTGATGGCCACCGCGCTGGTGGCACTGGACGCGGTCGACGTGGCAATGACCGAGGCGTCGGTCGGGGCCGGGATGTCGACGGTGCTCCTGCTGGGGGCGCTGTACTTGACCCGCGGGGACGAGGTCAAGCCGCTGCGCCGTCCTTTGCTGCCGCTCGTGGTGGCCATCGTTATCGGCGCGGCGCTGGTCTACGGCACGTTCGGCCTGCCGGCATTTTCGGATCCGCTCGCCGCCATCCACGTTCATGTCGTGCCGCGCTACCTGGTCGATTCGCTGCGCGAAACCGGGGTGCCGAATGTGGTCACTTCGGTGCTCGCGAGCTATCGTGGCTATGACACCCTGGGCGAGACCACCGTGGTATTCACTGCCGGCGCCGGCGTGATCGCATTGCTGCGGCGGCGCCGCGGTCCGGAGTCGAAACGATGACCCGCGATCTGGTGCTGCGCGTTCTGGGCAAGCTGCTCATTCCGTTCGTATTGCTGTTCGCGTTCTACGTGCAGTTCCACGGTGATTTCGGTCCCGGGGGCGGCTTCCAAGCCGGCGTGATCACCGCCGCCGCAGTGATCTTCTACGCCGTCATCTTCGGGCTGCCTGCCGCCCGCCGCTTCGCACCCGACTGGATCGTCGAGACGATGATCGGTGCGGGCGTGCTGGTGTACGGGGGGGTAGGGGTGCTCGGCGTTCTGCTGGGGGGCAACTATCTCGATTATTTCGTGCTGGCGCACGACACCGTGCATGGCCAGGAGCGCGGCATCTTCTGGGTCGAGGCGGGCGTCGCCATTACCGTTTCGGGAGTCATGCTGAAAGTCTTCTACATGTTCGCCGGCCGGCAGCGAAGCGGGGAACAGGCATGAGCTTGGCCGGACACTACAGCTACTGGGTGACGATCTTCCTGATGGTCGCGGGGCTGTACATCGTCATCGCGCGCGGCAACCTGGTGAAGAAGCTGATCGGCCTGGGCATCTTTCAGACCTCGGTGTATCTGCTCTACATCGCGCCGGGCAAGCTGATCGGCGGCACCGCGCCGATCCTGGCCGCGTCGTTCAGCACCTACTCCAATCCTCTGCCGCATGTGCTGATTCTGACCGCGATCGTCGTCGGCGTCGCGACGCTCGCGCTCGGGCTGGCCATCGTGGTGCGTATCCGCGAAGCCTACGACAGCATCGAGGAGGACGAGATCCTCGACATGGACAGCGTCGGGGAAGAAGGCGGGTGATCGGCGGCCATCTTCCGGCGCTGCAGGTGGTGGTGCCGCTGCTGGCGGCGCCGCTCATGCTGCTGGTGCGGCGCGGGATCTTCGCGTGGTTGCTCGCCGTCGCAGTGAGCTGGACCGCGCTCGCGATCGCGCTGGCGCTCGCGTTCACGGTGCGCGAGAGCGGCCCGATATCGTACGCCATCGGCAACTGGCCGCCGCCCTGGGGCATCGAGTACCGGGTCGATGCGCTCAATTCGTTCGTGCTGGTGCTCGTCAGCCTGGTCGCGGCGATCGTCGCGCCGTACGCGCGGGCGAGCGTCGCCGCCGAGTTGCCGCGCGACCAGCACTATCTGTTCTTCACCATGTATTCGCTCTGCCTCGCCGGTTTGCTCGGCATCACGATCACCGGCGACGCATTCAACCTATTCGTTTTCCTCGAAATCTCGTCGCTGTCCACCTATGTGCTGATTGCGCTCGGACGCAACCGTCGCGCGTTGCTGGCGGCCTACCAGTACCTGGTGCTCGGCACCATCGGTGCCACGTTCTACATCATCGGCGTGGGATTGCTGTATCTCATGACGGGCACGCTCAATCTCGCCGACCTCGCGCAGCGGCTGCGTGAGGTCCATGAAATCCGTCCGGTCCTGGCCGCGCTCGCCTTCATCACCGCCGGGGTGGGGCTGAAGCTGGCGCTCTTTCCGCTGCACTTCTGGCTACCGAACGCCTATACGTACGCACCGTCGGCGATCACCGCATTCCTTGCCGCCAGCGCGACCAAGGTATCGGTCTACGTATTGCTGCGCTTTTATTTCCTGGTATTCGGCGTGCCGCTGGTGTTCGGCCGGCTGGCGATGGCGGAAGTCCTGATCGCGCTCTCGGTGATCGCGGTGGTGAGCGCATCGCTGGTGGCGGTGTTCCAGCGCGATCTCAAACGCATGTTCGCCTATTCGAGCGTGGCCCAGATCGGGTATGTCACGCTCGGCATGGGGTTGGCGAACCAGGCGGGACTGACCGGCGCGGTGGTGCATTTGTTCAATCATGGCCTGACCAAGGGAGCGATCTTTCTGCTGCTCGGCGGCGTCGCGCTGCGGGTCGGCGCAACCGGGCTGCAGCGGGTCGCCGGACTTGGCAGGACCATGCCGCTCACCTCGTTTGGCATCGTGCTCGGCGGGATGAGCCTGATCGGCATTCCCGGCACCGCGGGCTTCATCAGCAAGTGGCATCTCGTGCTGGGCGCCATCGAACACGGCTATTGGTCGCTGGTGGCATTGATCGTGGCCAGCTCGCTCATCGCGCTGGCCTACGTCTGGCGCTTCGTCGAAACAGCCTATTTTCGCGTGCCCGAGTCTTCCGCGGCGACGCGCAACGAAGCGCCGGCGTCGATGCTGATTCCGGCCTGGATCATGGTCGGGGGCTGCGTCTATTTCGGCATCGACACCGGATATGTGCTGGACGGCGCGAGGCATGCGGTTGAATTTCTGCTCGGGGGCGTGCGGTGAGTGCGGAGGGGCTCATCGTTGCCGCGCTCGGCGTCCCCGCGCTCGGGGCGCTGGCGATCGCCGCCTGCGGCCGGCGGCCGGATCTGCGCGAGACGGTGACGCTCGCGACAGCGACCGGCCTGCTGTGGTGCGTGCTGTCGCTGCTCGGACCGGTGCTGGGCGGGGCGCAGCCGCAGTTGTCGCTGGTCGAGATGCTGCCCGGAATCGCGATTTCGTTTCGCATCGAGCCGCTGGGCATGCTGTTCGCGCTGGTGGCTTCGACCCTGTGGATCGTCAATTCGCTCTATTCGATCGGCTATATGCGCGCCAATCGGGAGCCGCGGCAGACGCGCTTCTATGTCTGCTTCGCGCTGGCGCTCGCCTGCACCATCGGAATCGCGTTCAGCGCAAACCTGCTCACGCTGTACCTGTTCTATGAGGCGCTCACGCTGATCACCTATCCGCTGGTGACGCATCACGGCGGCGAGGAGGCACGTCGCGGCGGGCGGCTGTATCTGGGCGTGCTGCTCGGGACATCGATCGTGTTGCTGCTGCCGGCGATCGTCATCACCTGGTCGGTCGCGGGCACGCTGGAATTCGCCCGCGGCGGGATATTGGGCGGCGGGCTGTCGAATGCGGCCATGGGCGGACTGCTGGCCTTGTACATGTTCGGCATCGGCAAGGCGGCGCTGATGCCTTTCCATCGCTGGCTGCCGGCGGCGATGGTGGCGCCGACGCCGGTGTCCGCGCTGTTGCATGCGGTCGCGGTGGTGAAGGCGGGAGTGTTCTCGGTGGTGAAGGTGATCGTGTACGTGTTCGGCGTAGACCGGATCGCGGGCCTCGCGAGCGTAGACTGGTTGCCGGTGGTGGCCGGTTTCACCATCATCGCCGCGTCCATCGTGGCGCTGCGCGCGGACAACCTCAAGCGCCGGCTCGCCTACTCCACCGTGAGCCAGCTGTCCTATGTTGTGCTGTCGGCGTCGTTGCTCGCGCCGCTCTCGATTATGGGGGCGGCCCTGCATATCGCCGCGCATGCGGTGAGCAAGATCACGCTGTTTTTCGCCGCCGGCGCGATCTATACGGCGTCGCACAAGACCGAGGTGAGCCAACTGGACGGCATCGGCCGGCGCATGCCCTGGACCATGGGCGCGTTTGCGGTGGGCGCAATGTCCCTGATCGGCGTGCCGCCTGCGGTCGGCTTCGTGAGCAAGTGGTTCATCTTCCAGGGCGCGGCCGCGAGTGGCCACCATCTGTTGATGGTGGTGCTCGGCGTGAGCGCGCTGCTCAACGCCGCGTATTTTCTCCCCATTCTCTATGCCGCGTTCTTCCGGCTGCCGCCCGAGGGCGCCGCTCACGGCGAGGCGCCGCTGCCGATGGTGCTCGCGCTCTGCGCCACCGCCGCGTTGACGGTGGGGCTGTTTTTCTACCCGCAGATACCGCTGGCGTTGGCACGGCAGTTGGCGGGGATCTGATCACGCCGGAGCCGATATGCGCGAAACCAAGAAATACTGGCTAGACCGCAAGGAGAACGTGACGATCGTCTATCGCGCGGTCTGGGTCGTGTGCATCCTGTTGCTGCTCATCGACCCGCTGGTGCACAAGCACGAGGCGTACGATTTCGCCGAATGGTTCGGTTTTTTCGGCTTCTTCGGTTTTTTTGCTTGCGTCGGGCTGGTGCTCGCGGCCAAGGCGCTGCGCCGGATCCTCAAGCGCCCGGAGGATTACTATGAGCGCTGAGTTTCCCACCGCGCTGATCATGATCCTCGGCGCGCTTGCCGTTCCGCTCCTGCGCGGCCGCGTGCGCGCCGCCTGGATGCTGGCGCTGCCGGTGCTCGCGCTCGCGCATCTGCTGTCGATGCCGCTCGGAGACCATGCGCACGCCGGCTTTCTCGGCGAGACCCTTGTGCTGATGCGGGTGGACCGCCTTAGCCTCGTGTTTGGTTATATCTTCATCCTCGCTACGCTGCTGAACGTCATCTATTCGCTGCATGAGGACGACCCGTACCAGCAGGTGTCGGCGCTCGCCTACGCGGGAAGCGCGCTGGGCGCGGTATTTGCCGGTGACCTGATCACGCTATTCGTCTTCTGGGAACTCACCGCAGTGACTTCGGTGGTGCTCATCTGGGCGCGGCGCACGGAGCGCGCGCGGCGCGCGGCGATGCGCTACCTGCTGGTACAGCTTGCGTCCGGCATGCTGCTGCTCGCGGGAGCGGCGCTGCACTACCAGGCAAGCGGATCGATCCGGTTCGACCTGCTCGGCCTGGCCACTCCCGGCGGGTGGCTGATCCTGCTCGCTTTCGGGATCAAATGCGCTTTCCCGCTGCTGCACAACTGGTTGCAGGATGCTTACCCGGAGGCAACAGTCACGGGCAGCGTGTGGCTGTCCGCTTTTACGACCAAACTGGCGGTGTACGCGCTCGCGCGCGGCTACGCCGGCACCGAGATGCTGATCTGGGTCGGCGCGCTGATGACCGCATTTCCGATTTTCTACGCCGTGATCGAGAATGATCTGCGGCGGGTGCTTGCCTACAGTCTCAACAACCAGCTCGGCTTCATGGTCGTGGGCGTGGGCATAGGCACCGAGCTTGCGATCGACGGCACGGTGGCGCATGCGTTCTCGCACATCTTGTACAAGGCCTTGTTGTTCATGTCGATGGGAGCGGTGCTGCTGCGCGCGGGCACGGTCAACGGCTCGCAGCTCGGCGGGCTGTACAAGTCGATGCCCTGGACCACGGGGTTCTGCATCGTCGGCGCGGCGTCCATATCCGCGTTTCCGCTGTTCAGCGGCTTCATCAGCAAGGCGCTGATCTTGACTGCTGCGGCGGACGGCGGATATGTGATCACCTGGTTGGTGCTGCTGTTCGCTTCGGCCGGCGTGTTCCACCATTCCGGGATCAAGATTCCTTATTTTGCTTTCTTCGGCCACGATTCCGGAATCCGCTGCGCCGAAGCGCCGCGCAATATGCTGCTTGCCATGGGGCTGACCGCAGCGTTGTGCGTCGGTATCGGCGTCTATCCGGACGCTCTCTACGCACTGCTGCCGTACCCGGTGTCGTTTGTCCCCTATACCGGGGCGCATGTGGTGACGCAATTGCAACTGCTGTTGTTTTCTGCGCTAGCGTTCTCGGTGCTGATGCGCACCGGGATTTATCCGCCAGAATTGCCTGCGGTGAATCTGGACTCTGACTGGTCGTATCGCAAACTTGCGCCTGCCTTGCTTGGCGCGGCAGGTGCGGGAATCGCCGCCTTCCGGCTGGCGGTTGCGGAGGCTGGCCTGCGGCTGGCCACACCGCTTTGCCGCGCGGTTCGGGACTTGCATGCAAACTCGGGCCCGCTCGCGCGCACCCAGTCGACCGGGGCGATGGCGCTGTGGATCAGCATCCTGCTCGCCGTGTACCTGGTGATGTACTACTTCTAGTTCCATGGTGACAGGCGGCCAATTCCTCCTGGGAGCGCGATGAAAAATTGCGCCGACCCCGGTTCGCCCGGGTAAAATAATTGTTCTGAGTCTTCCAGCAGGAGCAAGCCATGAAGGAAGAGGTTCGCGTTCCCGTCGCGATCATCGGCTCGGGCAATATCGGCACCGACCTGATGATCAAGGTGATGCGCAAGTCCAAACACCTCTCGATGGGTGCGATGGTCGGCATCGATCCGGCTTCCGACGGCCTGGCGAGAGCCGAGCGGCTGGGCGTGGCGGCCACGAGCGGTGGGGTCGAGGCGCTGGTCAAGCTGCCCAATTTCAAGAGCATCCGAATCGCTTTCGATGCCACTTCGGCCGGCGCGCATGCGCAGCACAACGCGGTCCTGCAAAAGCACGGCGTGCAGGTGATCGATCTGACGCCGGCGGCCATCGGCCCGTACGTCATTCCGGTGGTGAACCTGGAGGAACACCTGGCGAGCCCGAATATCAACATGGTGACCTGCGGCGGACAGGCGACGATTCCGATGGTCCACGCGGTTTCGCGCATCGCCAAGGTGTACTACGCCGAAATCGTCGCGTCGATCGCGAGCAAGTCGGCCGGCCCGGGCACGCGCGCCAACATCGACGAGTTCACCGAGACCACCTCGCGGGCCATCGTCAAGCTGGGCGGCGCGGCGCAAGGCAAAGCGATCATCATCCTGAATCCGGCCGAGCCGCCGCTCATCATGCGCGACACGGTGTACTGCCTCGCCGAGGCGGGCGCCGACGAGGCCGCGATACGCAAATCGATCGACGAGATGGTGGCGCGGGTCGCGGCCTACGTGCCGGGTTACCGTCTGAAGCAGCAGGTGCAGTTCGATAAGATCGCGGCCGACCGGCCGTTGAACATT